>NZ_JBSHDN010000095.1:0-24413 GCF_053616335.1 Nocardiopsis sp. NPDC055824 | reverse complement strand
CTCCAGGTACCGGTGCAGGCGCACGGCGGGCGCGAGGAGCGGGACGCGCATGCCGGCGGAGGCCTCCTCCAGCCGGGCGAGCCGCCGCTCCCCGAGCCGCTGGGGCGTCAGGGCCCAGCAGAACGCGGCCGAGGCGAACGTCATCCCGCCGGGGCGGGCGGGGAGGCGTGCCAGCTCCGCAGCGTCTCCCGGCACACCTTGTAGGCGGGGGTCTGCGGGATGCGCGGCACGAACATGACCGACGAGGGCACGTGGTTCGGTCCGAGCCGCCCCCGGACCAGCTCCCTCAGCTCGGACTCCGCGGGCTCGGCGCCCGGCGCGACGACCACCGCGGCGTGCAGGGTCACGCCGTCCTCGCCGCGGACGTCGAAGGCGGCCGCGTCGAGCACGTGCGGATGCTCCTGGAGGAGGGCGTCCACCTCGGCCGTGAAGACGGTCTCGCCGCCGACCACCACGGCACCGCTCGCCCGTCCCAGCAGGGTGAGCAGGCCCTGCTCACCGAGGCGTCCGACGTCCCCGGTGTCCAGCCACCCGTCCCGGAGCACGCGCGCGGTCTCCTCCGGCCGCCCCAGGTACTCGTCCATCAGGAGGGGCGTGCGCACCCACACCCGGCCCCGCTCGTTCACGCCGAGCGCCCGCCCGGCGGGGTCGCGGACCTCGACCCGCACCCCGGGGATCGGACGGCCGCAGCTGCGCACGGCCTCCCCGCTCCCGTCGGCGTAGTCCTCCGGGGCCAGCCAGGCGATGTGCCCCGCCTCGGTCTGCCCGTAGGAGCAGTGCACGACCGGCCCCAGCCGGGCCGTCGCCCGCCTGAGCAGCGCGGGGCTGACGGGCCCTCCGCCGGTGACGACGCAGCGCAGGGAGGACAGGTCCGCGTCGGCCGTGTCCGGGTGGTCCAGCAGGGGGCGCAGGTAGGTGGCCGGTATCGCCGTGTGGGTGATCCCGTGCTCCCGTACCGCGGCGCGAAGGGAGTCCGGTTCGCAGTCCGCGAGGGAGGCGACCCGGCCCCCGGTGATCACGGTGGCGTCGCCGAGGGCCCGGATCGGGCCGACGAGCCGGTCCGTGAGGAGCGTGCGCACCGGGCCGTCCGCACCGGCGAGGAGGCGCGCGAGCCACGAGGCGTTGGAGCCGGGGTCGGAGCGGAAGCGCCGCACCACCGCCTTGGACCGCCCGGTGGAACCGCTCGTCAGGCCGATCGAGCGCGGATCGCCCGGGCGCGCCAGCGACCCGAAGGGCAGGGCCGAGTGTCGTCGGCAGGCCTCGAACAGGTCCTTCCCCGCCTCCGAGGGCGCCAGTGTCCAGAGCCGGACGCCGGGGAGGCCGGCGGCGGCCCCGACGACGGCTCCGGGGTCGGCGACCACGGCCGTCGCCCCGCACTCCGCCACGAGCCGCGCCCGCTCCCCGGGGGGCAGGGCCGCGGGGACGTCCATCTGCGCCGCGCCCACGAGTTCGACCGCGTGGGAGACCACGTACAGCCGCGTGCTCGCCGGCCCCAGGAGGACAGCTGTGCGCCCCGGTCCCAGGCCGCCGTCGAGGAGTGCGCGGGCGACCCTGTACACGAGGTCCAGCGCCTCCCCGGCGGTCACCTCCCCCTGCCCGTCCAGGAAGGCGACGCGGTCACGGTCGGCGGCAAGGGCTTCCAGCACTGTCATGGTCATGGGGGGTTCCTTCTCCTCTGGTACGGCAGGACACCGGCCTCAGGGGCGGGCCGTGTGCGGCTCCGGTTCGGAGCCCCGGGCGACGGCCTCCGGCGCGGGCCCCTGGTACATCGCCCCCGTCCCCGCCGAGGCGCCCGCCGGGGACAGGTACCGGGGCTTGGCGGTGAACGACCGCCGGGTCAGCTCCTCCAGCGGCACGAGGGTCCCGGCGGGCACCACCTCGACCTCGGGTCCGACGCCCAGGACCCTCTCGACCTCGCCGGCCAGCGCCGCGGAGACCTCCCCGGCGGCGCCGTCCCCCGCCTCGACGCGCACGCGGAGGACCCCCTCGTCCTCGACGGCCCGCCAGAAGAGCACCCCCAGTTCGGACGGCAGGGAGAACACGGCCTCCTCCACGTCCGAGGAGAACACCCGCTCCCGGCGCCCCCGCAGGGAGACGCCGTGGTCCCAGCGCCCGGCCACCCGCACCCGGGGCAGGGCCCAGCCGCAGGGGCAGCCGCCGTAGGAGAGCTCCACGAGATCACCGGTGTCGTAGCGCACCAGCGGCATCGCCTCGCGGAACAGGGTCGTCAGGACCAGCCGCCCCCGCCCCTCGAAGGAGGCGGTCCCGGTCGCGGGGTCGAGGACCTCCGGCAGGTAGCGGTCGGCCCACAGGTGGAGGTTCCCCTCGGGGCACTCACCGCCCAGGTTGGACCCGCACTCGGAGTTGCCGTAGCTGAGGTGGACCGCGCAGCCCCACAGCTCCTCGATCCGGCGGCGCCGGGCCGGGCTGAGCGGCTCCCCCGCGCTCAGCAGGGCGCGCAGGCCGGGGGCGTGGGCGCGGGGGGACTCCCCGGCCAGGCGGGCGCAGGCGGCCCACAGCAGCGGCTCGGTGGGCAGGGCCGCGGCCACGGTGACGCGCAGGTCGCGCAGCAGCCGCAGGACGCGGGGCAGGGGCATGGCCGTGGAGCGCGCGTCGGCCGGCACCACCAGGGCCCCGGCCGCCCGGGCCGCGGCGTGCACCTGGTGCGCGATGGTGACCATCGCGTACGGGACGCGGACCAGCACGGTGTCCGTGTCGGCCATGCCCAGCCTGTTCCGGCCGAAGCGGTCGAGCATCTCCGCCCAGTCGGCCCCGGTGTGGAAGGAGGCGGTGGGCGCCCCCTCGGACGTCCCGCTCGACTCGTGGTACGAGACGAGTGCGCGGCGCGGGACCGCGACCATCCCGAAGGGGTAGCTCGCGCGCAGGTCGTCCTTGGTGGTGAGCGGCAGGCCCTCCAGGTCGGCCAACCCCCCGGGGAGGTCGTCGCCGAGGCGCCCGCGGTAGAAGTCGCTCCGGCCGGCCCGGCGGAGCGCCTCGGGAATCCGCTCCTCCCACATTCCTTTCAAACCGTCGAAATCGGACCATTCTCCGACACCCGGAAAAACACCGTTGATCATGTGCGTTCTTTCCCTTACCGGGGGACTCGACCAGGGCGAGTCGTCGTCCGTCAGAAAATCTCCGGAAGAATGATTCCCGTCGGCGATTACAGGGAAACAATTATTTTGTACCCCTTCGGCCTCCTCCCCGAGGGTATATAACCGACTAATTCGACACACTCCACGTCGAACCCCCTCACCACCGGGAACGACGGGCCCCTTTCCTCGCACCGCTCACCCGAGTGCCCCACAGCGTTTTCGGACAGTCTCCAGGCACCACCATCGGAAGGTTCCCATGGGGTTCAACCTGCACTACGAAGCACTCATGAGAGATTCCTCGTCCATCCGCCGGGGAAGCGGCTTCTCACTGGCGTGCGTGGTCTGCGGCCGGTTGAAGGACGACGGCCCGGCGAACCGCTGCGGCGAATGCGGCGGAGCCGTCGACGCCATTCATGACCTCGGTTCCGTATCCCTAGAAAAGGGACACAACCCCCTCCAGACCTACTTCGACCTGCTCCCCCTGCGCTCCCGGGACAGCGCCACCTGGCTCGGCGAGGGGGACACGCCGTGCTTCCCCGCCGAGGAGTTCGGCCGACGCGTCGGGCTCTCCCGTCTCGTCCTCAAGGACGAGAGCGCCAACCCGACGCTCAGCACCAAGGACCGCATCGCCTCCGTGGGACTGTCCCGCCTCGCCGAACTCGGCGTGAAGCGGTTCGTGATGGCCTCCACCGGCAACAGCTCCACCTCCTACGCGCGCGGGGTCCAGCTCCTCGACGGGGTCGAGATGGCGCTCTTCTGCGGTCGGCGCTTCCGCCACCGGCTCAACTACCCGGACCACGACGCGGTCTCGACGTACCTGGTGGAGGGGGACTTCGTCTCGGCGGGTGCGGCCGCACGCCGCTTCGCCGACCGCACCGGGGCCTTCTTCGAGGGCGGATTCTTCAACCTCGCCCGCAGGGAGGGGCTGAAACTGGCCTACCTGGAGGCGTTCGACCAGATGGACGCGCCGCCCGAGTACGTGTTCCAGGCGGTCAGCAGCGGCATGGGCCTCCTCGGCGCCTACAAGGGCGCCCTGGAGTACCGCTTCCTGGGCCGCCTGTCCGCGCTCCCCCGGTTCGTGGCCGTGCAGCAGGAGAGCTGCGCCCCCATGGCGCAGGCCTACCGCGAGGGCGCGTCCGCCATCTCCGAGCGGCACGTCGTCAGGGAGCCGCACGGCATCGCCGAGGCCATCCTGCGTGGCGACCCCACCCGGACCTATCCCTACATCCGGTACGTCTGCGACACCACCGGGGGCCGGATCCTCGCGGTGGGCGAGTCCGAGATCCGCGAGGCCCGCGACCTGCTGGAGGAGACCGAGGGGGTGAGCGTCTGCTACGCCAGCGCGACCGCCCTGGCCGGAACGGTGCGCATGCGGCGCGAGGGGACGCTCCCCCCGGACGCCCCGGTCCTGGTGAACCTCACCGGCGGCGTCCGCACCGGGTGGCCGACGCCCTCGCGCCACCGCGTCGTGGACGCGTCCTGGCCCGAGGGACCCGTGGGCTGGGACGGGGAGCCGCCGGCCGCCGAGGACGCGCGGACGACACCGGAGGAGGACGCATGCGCAAGGTGACCGTCGTCGGCGGGGGGATCATCGGCGCCTCCGTCGCGTGGAACCTCACCCTCGCCGGGGCGCGCGTGACCGTCCTGGAGCGGGAGCCGGTCCCGGCCTCGGTCACGAGCGCGGCCTCCTTCTCCCGCGCCACGGCGTTCGGCAAGGTGCCCCGGGCCTACTTCGAGCTGAACCGCGCCGGGCTGGGCGAGCTCCACCGGCTGCGGGCCGGGGGCGTCCCCGGGTTCCACCCGTGCCCGAGCCTGGTCTGGGGCGACGACCCGCCGCGCCTGGAGGACGCCGCCGCCACCGCGGCGGGGTGGGGGTACGCGGCCCACTGCGCGGACCCGGCCCGCACCGGGCTCCCGGCCGGGGTCGGCCCCGCGGCACTGCCGGCACTGGTCGCCCGCCTGCCCGAGGAGGGGTGGGTCGACCTGCCCCCCATGGCGGCCTGGCTGCTCGGCGAGGCCCGGGGCCGCGGGGCGGACGTCCGGTTCGGGGCGGAGGCCGCCGCGGTGCGCACCGACGCGGACGGAACCGTGCGCGCCGTCGGCCTCGCCGACGGCGGCACGGTGGAGACCGACGTGGTGGTCAACGCCGCCGGGGCGCAGGGACAGGAGGTCGCCGGACTCGTCGGCGGACCGCTCACCCTCGGGCCCACCCCGGGCCTTCTGGCCGACCTCCCCCTGGCCGGTGCGACGGACGCCATGCTGCTGGGCCCGGACGTCAGCGTCCGCCCGTCGGGCCCGGACTCCGTCCTGGTGCGGTCGGACGCCGTCGACGCCCGCATCGGCACGGCCCGCCCCTGCGCCCGGCGGCTCGACGAACTCCTCGCCGAGCTGGTCGGCCGCGCCGCCGCGGTCCTGCCCGGCCTCCGCGGCGCCCGCCCGGAGCGGGTGCGCCTCGGGACGCGCGCCTACCCGGCCGACGGGCACGCCAGCGTCGGGTTCCTGGACGCCGTGCCCGGCTACTACGAGGCCGTCAGCCACAGCGGGGCGACGCTCGGTCCGCTCCTGGGCAGGCTCGCCGCCGAGGAGATCGTGTACGACCGCCGCGACCCCCTGCTCGCCCCCTTCCCACCCGACCGGTTCGGCACGGAGGCCCCGGCCGGCGCCGGAGCCCGCCACGCGACCGCGAACGCGACACAGTAGGAGAGACACCGATGACGGACACCAGCACGAACGCGACGGCCCCGGCCTCCAACAAGGCGGCCTACGACGGCATCCACACGGTCGTCGCGGGCGGGGTCAGCAGCAACATGCGGGCCAGGGGCGTCGTGACGCCCCTCGTCGTGGAGTCGGCGTCCGGCTGCCGCATCCGCGACGTGGAGGGCAACGAGCTGATCGACGCCAACATGGGCTACGGACCGCACGTCTTCGGCTACGCCGACCGGGAGGTCACCGACCAGATCGCCGACCAGTTCGGGCGGGGGCACCTCACGGGGCTGCCGCACCGCCTGGACCGCGAGGCGGCGGGCCTGGTGGCCGAACTGGTCCCCGGCGTCGAGCAGCTGCGGTTCGCCAACTCCGGCACCGAGGCGCTGATGTCGGCGGTGCGCCTGGCGCGCGCGACCTCGGGCCGCACCCTGCTCCTCACCTTCGAGGGGCACTACCACGGCTGGAGCGAGACCCTGCTGCGCGCCCCGGGGGCCGAGGGCTACCGCCCCCGGCCCGGCGCGGCGGGGATGATCCCCGAGGCGATGAACCACACGATCCAGGTCCCCTGGAACGACGCGGCCGCCGTGGAGCGGGTGTTCGCCGAGTACGGCGGTGCGCTGGGCGCGGTCCTCTGCGAGCCGGTCCTGGCCAACGCCGGGGTGGTGCCCCCGGCCCCCGGCTTCCTGGAGCTGCTGAGGCTGCGCACCCGGGAGAAGGGCGCGGTGCTGGTCTTCGACGAGGTGATCACCGGGTTCCGGGTGGCACGCGGAGGCGCCCAGGAGCGGTACGGCGTCGTCCCCGACCTGACCGTGCTGTCCAAGGTGATGGGCGGGGGCTTCCCCGTGGCGGCCTTCGGCGGGTCCCGCGAGGCCATGGAACCGCTCACCACCTACGAGGCGTTCCACGCGGGCGTCTACGCGGGCAACCACGCCGCGCTGCGCGCCGTCGCCGCCACGCTGACCAAGATCCGCTCCGCTCCGAACCTCTACGACGACCTGGAGGCCCTGGGCGCGTACGCCGAGGACCGCGTCCGCGAGGCGGCCACCGCCGCCGGGAGGCCGGTGCTGTTCGAGCGGGTCGGCTCCGTGCTGTCGATGGCCCTCCTGGACGAGGCGTCGGCGGTGGACCGCGCCGCACACCGCGCCCTGCAGTCCGCCTGCCAGCGGCGCGGGGTGTACTTCCACCCCAACCCCGACGAGCCCTGGTTCCTGAGCACGGCCCACACCGAGGAGGACATCGACACGATCGCCGCGGTCCTGAAGGAGTCCCTGGCACAGGCCCCGGCCACGAGGAGCGTCCGGTGAACGGGCCTCCCCGGGTGAACGTCTCGGTGTACGACAGGTGCGCCCCCGGGTACGACCCGCACGTCGCCTACTTCCGGACGTTCGGACGGCTTCTGGTGGACCTGGCGGCGCCCGCTCCCGGCGAGCGCGTGCTCGACGTCGCCGCCGGCCGGGGCGCGTGCCTGTTCCCGGCCGCGGAGCGCGTCGGCCCCGGGGGCAGGGTCGACGGCGTCGACCTCTCCCCCGCGATGGTGGCGCACCTCGCGGCGGACATCGAGGCGGGCGGCACGGCCAACGCGTGGGCCGCGCAGATGGACGCCCAGGCCCTCACGGTCCCGGAGTCCTCCTACGACGTGGTGCTGTGCGCCTTCGCCCTGTTCGTCATGCCCGACCCCGGGGCCGCGGTGGACGGCTTCCGCCGCGCGCTCAGGCCGGGAGGGCGCTGCGCGGTCTCGGTCCCGTCCATGACCCTGGTGCCGGGCGACGTCGAGGAGGTCCGGGAGGTCTTCCGGTCCTACGCCGAACGCTCCGGGAGCCCCGTCTTCCGCCGGAGGATCTACGGCGTGGACCCCGGAGCCCTGTTGGAGGCGGCGGGGTTCACCGGCGTCCGGGCCCGCGAGGAGACCGCGCGGTTCGTCTTCCGCGACACCGCCGCGTGGTGGGAGTGGACCTGGTCCACCGGCATCCGGTCCTTCTACGAACACCTCCCCGCCGGCCTGCTGGAGGAACTGCGCCGGGAGCTCTTCGCGCTGCTCGCACCGCTGGAGACCCCCGACGGGCTCCCGCCGGGGACGGAGCGCCCGCGCTTCGCGACGGCGAGGAGGCCGGAGACGGACGGTTGACCCCCGGCACCGCGTGAGGAGCGCGAGGCGCAGGAGGTACGGGGCACGGGGCGGGAGCGCGACGGGTTCGAGCTCCCGCCCCCTTGCCTGGAACTCGGTTACGGGTTACCTTGAAGATGATGTCAGAACCAACACGCAGCACCGTCCCGGACGACCTCGTGGGCGCGGCGGTCCGCGCCGCCGAGAACCTGGGGAAGGATGTGGCCGACGTGCCCCTGGTCGCGATCGCGGAGGAGGCGGGCGTCTCCCGCAGCACCCTGCTGCGCCGCGTCGGAGGCTCCCGCGGGGCCCTGGACGAGGCGGTGCGCGCCGCCGGCGTCGACCCCGGCGGAAGGCGTCCGGTCAGGGCGCGCGCCGTCGAGGCCGCGGCGGGGCTGATCAGCGGACAGGGCCTGGCCTCCGCCACGCTGGAGGCGGTCGCCGCGTCCGCGGAGTGCTCGGTGCACAGCCTCTACGCGGCCTTCGGCGGCCGGGACGGGCTCCTCCGGGCGGTGTTCGAGCGGTACAGCCCCATCCTCGACCTGGAGGAGGCGGTCGCCCGGCCCGGGGAGGACCTCCGGACGCGGGTCCACGGGATCTACCGCCTGGTGGCGGCCGGGCTCGGCCGGGAACCGCGTGTGCTGCCCGCCCTCCTGGCCGACGTGTTCGCCCGGCCCGAGGGCCCCGCCGCGGACCTCGTCTCCCGGCTCGTCTTCCCGCGGATGCTCGCGGGACTGGGCGCGTGGCTCGCGGGGGAGGTCGCCGCGGGCCGCATCCGCGACCTGCCCGTCCCCCTGCTCATGCAGCAGATGATCGGCCCGATCGCCGTCCACTCGATCCTGCGCCCCGCCCTCCGGGGCGTGCCGGGCGCGGATTTCCCCGACCCGGAGGAGACCTGCGCGGTGTTCGCCGACGCGTTCCTCAGGGCCGCCGCGATCCCGCCGGAGCCGCGCACCGACTGATCCCGAGGAGTCGTCCATGCACAGCCCGCCCACCGCAGTCACCGCCGACACGTCCGCCGCCCCGCCCGAGCCGGCCCGCGGCGCGCCGGCGGGCCCAGGCCGCCCGACCGCCCCGACGACCTCCCGGGAGTCCCGATGAACGACAGAACGACCTGCGCGATCATCGGCGGCGGCCCCGCCGGAATGGTCCTGGGGCTGCTCCTGGCACGCGCCGGCGTCGAGGTGACGGTGCTGGAGAAGCACGCCGACTTCCTGAGGGACTTCCGCGGGGACACCGTCCACCCCTCCACCATGGACCTGCTGGACGAACTGGGGCTGGGCGAGCGGTTCGCCCGGCTCCCGCAGAGCAGGCTGAGCGGGGCCGCGTTCCCCGTCGGCGGCGGACGCACGGTGACCGTCGCGGACTTCCGCCTCCTGCGGGTGCGCCACCCCTACATCGCGATGGTCCCGCAGTGGGACCTGCTGAACCTGCTGGCCGAGGCCGGCCGGGACGAACCGGGGTTCACGCTCCGCATGAGCACCGAGGCCACCGGTCTGGTGCGCGAGGCCGGACGGGTCGTCGGCGTACGCCACCGGCCCCGCGCCGAAGGGCCGGGGGACACCGGGGAGGACGGGGCCCCGGACCGGGGCGGGGTCCTGCGCGCCGACCTGACGGTGGCCTGCGACGGCCGCTGGTCGCTCGCACGCCGCGAGGCGCGCCTGCCGACCCGGAGGTTCCCCGTGGGGATCGACGCCTGGTGGTTCCGGCTGCCCGGGGATCCGGCGGACGGCAGGGCCCTGACGCCGCGGGCGGGCCGGGGCCGGTTCGCCCTGGTCATCCCGCGCGAGGGCTACCTCCAACTCGCCTACATCGCGCGCAAGGGCACCGACGCCGCGCTGCGCGGGAGGGGGATCGCGGCCTTCCGGGAGGACATCGCCGAACTGATGCCGGAACTGGCCGACCGCGTCGGGGCACTGGGGTCCATGGACGAGGTCAAGCACCTGGACGTGCGGCTCGACCGGCTGCGGCGCTGGCACGCCGACGGGCTGCTGTGCATCGGCGACGCGGCGCACGCGATGTCCCCGGTCGGGGGCGTGGGCATCAACCTCGCCGTGCAGGACGCCGTGGCCGCGGCCGCCCTGCTGGCCCGGCCGCTCCTGCACCGGTCGGTCACCGGCCGCGACCTGGCGGCGGTCCGCAGGCGCCGCCTCCTGCCGACCGCCGGCGTCCAGCTCCTGCAGCGGATGATGCACCGCGGGATGGTCGAGCCGATCATCCGCGGCAGGCGGCCGGGCCCGCCCGCGCCGCTGCTGGCGCTCCTGACACGCGTGCCCCGGCTCGCGTACGTGCCCGCGCGCCTCATCGGGGTGGGCCTGCGCCCCGAGCACGCACCGGACTTCGCCCGGCGCCCGCCGGAACGGCCCGAGCCGGGCGCGGTGACCGGCTAGGCCCCCGGGACGGGGACCGGGCGGGGCCCGTCCGGCTCGCCCTTCGCCCCGGGAGCAGGAGCAGGAGCGGGGGGCGCCGCCGCACCGGGGACCGGCGGGACGCCGCGCCCGGCGCCCCGGCGGCCGAGCGAGGCGAGCGCGACCCCGCCGACCAGGAGCACGGCCGCCACCAGGCTCAGCGGGGTGACCCTCTCACCGAGCAGAAGCGCGGCCGAGGACATGCCGAACACCGGGACCAGCAGCGAGAAGGGGGCCACGGTGGAGGCGTCGTAGTGGCGGAGCAGGAACCCCCACACCCCGAACGCGAAGAGCGTGGAGATCCAGGCGACGTAGACGATCACGCCCACCCCGGCGGGGTCCAGCCCCCTCAGCGCGGCCAGGCCCGCCTCTGGCCCTTCCACCAGCAGCGACAGGGCGAACATCGGCAGCGGCGGCACCAGGCTGACCCAGACCATCCAGCTCAGGGCGTCGGGGGGCGCGGCCTTGCGGGTCAGCACGTTGGACAGCCCCCAGAACGCGGCGGCGGCCACGACGAGCACGAAGCCCGCCACCGGCCCCGTGGCTCCCTGGTCGTAGGCGGCGACGCCGATCCCTCCCAGGGCGACGGCCATCCCCGCGCAGCGGACGGGGCCCGGCCTCTCCCCGAGGAGGACCGCGGCGATGACCGCCGTGAACACCGCCTGGACCTGGAGGACCAGGGACGCCAGTCCGGCCGGCATGCCCAGGTCCATGCCGAGGAAGACCAGTCCGAACTTGGCCACGCCCAGCACCAGGCCCACGAGGACGACCCAGCCCAGGGCCACGCGGGGGCGGCGCACGAAGAAGACGGCGGGAAGGGCCGCCGCCAGGAAGCGCAGGGCGGAGAACAGGAGCGGCGGGAAGTGGTCGAGGCCGACCTCGATGACGACGAAGTTGACTCCCCACACCAGGGCGACGAGGACGGCGAGGAACGTGTGAAGGGGACGCATGGAACCGATGATGGGGGGACCCCTGGTTTAAGCACCAGCGAAATGTCCTACATACTTCTCTTCAGCGGTGCTGAACGATCAACGGTGCCCGACCGACGGAGGACGCTCCCGTGCTCGACCTCTCCAGGCTCCGCTCCCTGCATGCGGTGCACGTCCACGGTTCCGTCAGCTCCGCCGCCAAGGCGCTCGGCTACACCCCGTCGGCGGTCTCCCAGCAGATCGCCAAGCTCGAACGTGAGACCGGGACCACACTCCTGGAGCGCCGGGGGCGGGGGGTCGTGCTCACCGACGCCGCCGGGACGCTCGTGGGCACGGCCGCCCGGGTGCTCTCCCTCGTGGAGGAGGCCGAGGTGGCGCTGGAGGAGCAGCGCGGGAGGCCCACCGGGCGGCTGACCGTGGCCGCCTTCTCGACGGCCGCGCGGGGCCTGCTCCCCGGGGTGCTGGCCGAACTGGCGGCGACCCACCCCGCCCTCGACCTGCGCCTGTTCGAGGAGGACCCCCACGCCACCCCGCACATGGTCGCCCAGGGCACGGTGGACCTGGCCGTGGTCCACGACTGGGACATCGCGCCGATGACCGTTCCCGACGGGGTGTCCCGGGAGGTCGTCGGCGAGGACAGGTGCGATGTCCTGCTGCCCCGCGACCACCCGCTCTCCGACAGGGCGGTCCTGCACCGCGAGGACGTGGCGGACGCCCGCTGGATCTGCCAGCCGCCGGGGACCGTCTGCCACGACTGGCTGACGCGCACGCTCCGCTCCGTGGGCACCGAGCCCGACTTCGCCCATTTCGTGGCCGAGTACCAGACCCAGATCGCCCTGGTCGGGGCCGGGCTGGGCGTGGCCCTGGTCCCCCGCCTGGGCCGCGGCGACCTCCCCGGCACGGTCGTGGTCAAGCCGCTGGACCCCTGCCCGGTGCGCGGCGTGTCCGTGCTCTGGCGCGCGGGGACCTCGCGCCGCCCCGCCGTCGCCGAGGCCGTCCGGATCCTGCGCGAGCACGCCCGCGCCCTCTGAGGGTCCGGTCGCGCCTCCCCTCCGGGACACACGGCCCCGCCGCCCCGCGGGCACGGTTCCCGCACGGCGGCCCCGCCGCGGACGCGCGTGCGCTCCGGGACCGCACGTCCCTACGACCAGTGGGCCCGGACCCGGAACCCCAGGTCCGGGAGCCGCGCCGTCAGCGCGTCCCCCATGGCGGTGGCCGTGGTGACCTGCCCCGCCACTGGCGGGAGGTCGTCGAAGGCCAGGCACAGCGCGGACTCCGCGAGCATCCTCGCGGTCTCCCCGTAGCCCGGGTCTCCCCCCGACACCTCCGTGACCACCCGCTCGCCGCCGCCCTCGCCCAGGAACACCACCCTGAACCACGACCGCTCGCGCCGTTCCGGCGACGGCCCCTCGCCCGCCCCCATCCGCTTCAGCAGCCACTCCCGCGCCGACGGCACCTGCGCGAGCGCCGCCAGGCCCAGGGCGCCCCCGGCGATCCCGACCGCGCTCGGCAGCCTCCCGACGGCCGCGTAGTGGCCGTAGGAGAAGTCCGGCCCGTAGCGTTCGAGCGCCCGGGCGGAGCGCAGGACGACCTGCGGGTCGACGGTGGGCAGCGGCAGGGCCCAGACGCCGAGCCTGCCCTCCCGGCGCGGCACGGGTGGCAGCCCGCGCACCCTGCGGCCGCCGTCCCCTTCCGACCGCTCCCGCTCCCGGCGCCGCCGGGCGGCCGCGGCTCCCGCCCCCAGGCGCGAGAACGCCGTCACCGCCGAGTGGAACGTGCCCCCGGACACGGCGGCCGAGGCGCTGACGAACCCCTCCACCCGGAGGGGGACCCCCTCGGGGAGGAGGCCGACGGTGAAGTACGCGCCCAGGTCGTGGGGCACGGAGTCGAAACCGCAGCTGTGCACGATCCGGGCCCCGCTGTCGACCGCCTCGGCGTGCCGGCGCAGGTAGGTGCGGTCGACGAACTCGGGTTCGCCGCACAGGTCGACGTGGTCCGTCCCCGCCCGCGCGCACGCCGCGACGAGCCCGTCGCCGTGGCGGATGTAGGGCCCGACCGTCGTCGCGACCACCCGCGACGCCTCGGCCACCGCCCTCAGCGACACCGGGTCTCCCGAGTCCGCGACGAGCAGGTCCAGGCCCGCCGGCGCGGGGTCGGTCCGCGCCAGCCGCTCCCTCACGGCGGCGAGCCGGCCCTCGTCGCGCCCCGCGAGCGCCCACCGGGTCCCGGCCGGCGCGTGCCGGGCCAGGTACTCGGCGGTGAGCCCGCCGGTGAACCCGGTGGCCCCGAACAGGACCAGGTCGTACCTGCGCGGGCGGGGGCCGCCGGGGCCCGCGGCTCCTCCGCCGGCGGCGGTCATACGCGCTCGCCCTCGGGCACCGGGCCCGGCGCGGTCCCCGCGCCGAAGGGGCTCCCGCCGAGTTCCTCGCGGTGGTGGGCGGTGAGCCAGCCCCGCGGATCGGGACCCGCGGCGATGATCCTGGTCGGGTTGATGCCCGTGTGCACGTAGTAGTAGTGGATGCGGATGTGGTCGTGGTCGGTGGTGTCCCCGAAGCCCGGCGTCTGGAACAGGTCGCGGGCGTAGGCCCACAGCGCCGGGTACTCGGCCAGCTTCCTGATGTTGCACTTGAAGTGGCCGTGGTACACGGAGTCGAACCGGACCAGGGTCGTGAACAGCCTGATGTCGGCCATCGTGACGGTGTCGCCGACGAGGTAGCGCCGGGCGGCGAGACGCTCCTCCAGGGCGTCGAGGCGGGCGAAGACCCCGGCGACCGCGGCGTCGTAGTGCGCCTGGTCCGGTGCGAAGCCCGCGCGGTAGACGCCGTTGTTGAGGTCCCGGTAGACGTCCGCGCCCAGGGCCTCGATCTCGTCGCGCAGCGGCGCGGGGTACAGGTCCGGCGCCCCGTCCCGGACGAGGCCGCCCCACTCGGTGGCCATGTCCAGGGAGAGCCGGTCGTAGTCGTTGGAGACCAGGTGCCCGTTGTCCACGTCGACCAGGCCGGGAACGCTGACACCGCCGTCGTAGTGCGGGTCGCGTGCGAGGTAGGCCTCGCGCAGGGCGTGGATGCCGAGGACGGGGTCCCTGTCCCCGGGGCTGCCGGTCTCCTCGGTGAACACCCAGTGCGGGTCCCCGTCGATGTCCTCCTGCCGGGGGTCGGTGACGGCGAGGGAGACCGCTCCCTCCAGGCCCATGAGCCGCCGCGTGACGACGACCCGGTGCGCCCAGGGACAGGCCCGGCTGACCACCAGCCGGAAGCGTCCGGGCTCGGCGGCCCGGCCGAACCGGCCGTCCGCGGTGACCCTGTCGTCGAACGCCGCCGGCTCCCGCCTGATCTCCTCGGTCGGAATCCTGTTGGCCCTCATCCCGGCTCCTCTCGGACGCGCTGTCACGGTCGGAGCCGCATCGTATCCGCCCGCGGCCCGCCGTTCCCGGCACGGCGGGCGCCGGGGACCGGCACGCCCCCGGCCGCGCCCGCCCGGCGCTCCCCGCGCGCGGAGCCGGTCGCCCGACGTCGTCGTCGGTCTCGTGGACGACGGCGCTCCCCGCGCGCGGAGCCGGTCGGCACGCGGGCCGGGAACTGCTGCTCCGCGCCCGCGGCGGCTCCGTTCCCCTCCCCTGACCGGAAGTCGGCAACACATTCATGCCTTGACGGGCATATAACCGAGGAGGCATACTGATCGCATGCCCGACCTCTTCTCCGTTCTCGCCGAACCCAGCCGCCGCCGCATCCTGGACGCGCTGCGTGAGAGCGAGGGACTGCTGGTCAAGGACCTGGTCGCCGCCCTGGGCATGTCGCAGCCCAACGTCTCCAAGCACCTGCGCGTCCTGCGCACCGCGGGGCTCGTCTCCGAGAGCGCCGAGCGCCAGGGGCGGCGCTACCGCCTGCGGGCGGAGGGACTGTGCGGCGTGGACGCCTGGCTGGACCCGTACCGCGCCTTCTGGACCGACAGGCTCCAGGACCTGGGTGACCACCTCGACTCCACCCGTACGCACGAAGGGCCACCGCGATGACCACGCACGTCCGCGTCGACACGAGCACGCCGGGCTCTCCCGTCCTGCACTTCACGCGCCGCTACCCGCACCCCCGGTCGGCCGTCTGGGCCGCCCTGACGACCGGCGAGGCCCTGAGCCGCTGGTTCCCGTGCCGGGTGGAGATCGACGCGCGCGAGGGCGGGGCCCTCACGCTGACCTTCCCCGGGGAGGAGCCGGAGACCGCGCCCGTCACGGAGTTCGACCCGCCGCGCACCCTGGCGTTCCACTGGGCCGGGGAGGACCTGCGCTGGACCCTGGAGGAGGACGGGGACGGGTGCGTGCTGCGGCTGTCCAACACCGTCGTCGACCCGGAGTGGACGGCGAACACGGCCGCGGGGTGGGACACGTGCCTGGAGGGTCTCGCCGCGGCCCTCGGCGGGCGGCCCGCCCCGCAGGGGACCGGACCGGACGAGGAGCTCGTCGCGCACTACAGGCAGCTGTTCGCCGCCGGGTGAGCCGGGAAGGGCCGCGCCGCCCGCCCCGGCCGATCCGGGACGGGCGGGCCCTCAGAGCAGGTCCAGGACCGCCTTGCCGTGCAGCTGCCTGCCCAGCAGGAGCTCGACCGCCTCCGCGGCCCGGCCCCAGCCGCCGCGCCAGGACGTCTGCGGGTCGAGTTCGCCCGCGGCCACCCGGGCCGCGAGCCACGTCAGGTCGGCGGCGAGCCCGGGGGCGGCGGGGAGGAAGAAGGTGACGAGCGAGCGGTCGTGGCGTCCGCCGTCGCCGATCAGCGCACCGTAGGGGAACTCCTCCCCCTCCGCGGCCGCGTGGCCCACGGCGACGAGGGTTCCGTGCGGCGCCAGGAGGCCGTAGGCGTCCACCAGCTGTCGGCCGCCGACCAGCTCCACCACCCCGTCCACCGGCTCGGCGACCCGGTCGGGGGAGGCGACGACCTCGTGCGCGCCCAGGGCGCGCAGGCCGTCGCCGTGGCGTGCGGGCGCTCCCGTGGACGCGATCACGTGGGCCCCGCCCCGCCTGGCCAGCTGGACGGCGTAGCGGCCGACTCCGCCCGAGGCCCCGGTGACCAGCACCCGCTTGGCCAGGATCGGACCGATGCGGTGCAGGGCGCGCAGCGCGCTGGCGCCCGCGACGGGAACGGTGCTGATCGCCCCGGGGTCGGCCCCCGCCGGGACGGTTCCGACCATCGCGGTGTCCACGGCGCGCAGTTCGGCCCACGCCCCGTCCGCGCCGAGGGTCACCACGGGGGTGCCGGCGGGAGGCCCCGAGCCGTCGGCGGCCGCCCGCTCCACCGCCCCGGCGGCGTCCCAGCCGAGCACGGCCCCCTCCGGCGCCTTCCGGATACCGGAGACCTCGCCGTGGTTGAGGGAGGTCGCCGTCACGCGGACCAGCGCCTGGTGCGGCTCCGGACGGGGGTCGGGGACCCGGCCGAGCCGCAGCCCTCCGTGAACCGAGTGGTCGACGAGCAGTGCGCGCATGGGAGGTCCGCCTTCCGAGCGATGAACAGGGCAACGGCCACAATAGTGCCGGTGATAGGCATAAGCCGTCAACCAGCATTTACCTGTGAAGCGCATGCTAGGCTGACCGCCATGTCGACCGCTACGTCCCCTTCGTCCCCCTCTTCACCGCGGCCGTCCCTGTCCCTGCGCGAACGCAAGAAGCTCCTCACCCGGCAGCGGCTGGTCACCACGGCCCTGGAGCTGTTCACCGAACACGGCTTCGACGGCGCGACGCTCCACGACCTGTGCGAGGCCGTCGAGGTCTCCGAGCGCACGTTCTTCCGGAACTTCACCAGCAAGGAGGACGTGGCCCTGGCCCCCGGCCGGGACCTGTGGACGGCCTGCCTCGGCGAGCTGGAGACCCGTTCCCCCGGGGACTCGACGCTCCTGGAGTTCCTCCAGGACGGGCTCCTGGCCGCCCTCGACCGGACGGGCGACGAAGGATGGACGCGGCAGCTCCTGCTCAGCCAGAGACTGGCCGAGCGGACGCCGTCGATGGACGCGCAGGCCCGCCACTTCTGCGACCGCACGACCCGCTCGGCCATGGCGATCCTGTACCGGCGGCTCGAGCTCCCCGCCCCGGACGACCTGGGGGCGCGGCTGGCGCTCGACATGCTCGTCGCGTCCTTCAACCAGGCGCTGGGCGACTGGGGGACCCAGGCCGGAACGCCCGGCGCCGACGACCTCGCGCGCCGCCTGCGCGCGGCGTTCGCCGTCCTGCCCGGCCTCCCCGGGATCGCCTACGGCCCGCGGCCCGCGTAGCCGCGGACGGGGCCCCGCCTACGCCTCCCGCGCTCCTTCGAGCTGCTGGACCAGGCAGAACTCGTTGCCCTCGGGGTCGGCCAGGACCGCGATGAGGTCCCCCGCCTCCTCGAAGGTCGGACGCACCCTCCGGGCGCCCAGCCGGACCACCCTCTCCGCCTCGGCCTCCAGGTCGGGCACGACCATGTCCAGGTGCATGCGGTTCTTGCCCCGGGAGGGTTCGGGCACCTTCTGGAGCAGCAGGTCCGGCCACCGCCCACCGGGGTCCAGGAGGGCGAGGTAGGAGGGGTGCCGCCGGGTCTCCTCCCGCACGAAGCCGAGGGCCCCGCACCAGAACCGGGCCGTTTCCTCGAGGTCGTTCGCGTCGAGCACGCAGACCAGGCGCATACCTGCCTCCAGGGGTGGTGGCGGCGGCCGGACGGTGCCCGGCCGTTCGGTGCCGCACACCCTACGCCGGAGCCGGCTCCGCGTCACGCAGGCCCCGCGCGGCGACCCCCGCCGCCCTTCCCCCGTCCGCACGTCCTACGGCGACGGCCGCCCGTGCCCGGTTAGGCTCCGGGCATGACAGCCACAACGTTCGATCCCCGCACCCTGCTCGCGGAGAGCCGGCTCGGCGTCCTCGCGACCATCAAGGCGGACGGCCGCCCCCAGCTCTCGCCCGTCATGCCCTTCTACGACCGGGAGGCGGGCGTCATCCACGTCTCGGTCACGGAGGGGCGCGCCAAGACGGCCAACCTCCGCCGGGACCCCCGCGCCACGCTGGAGGTGACCAGCGGGGACGGCCGCGCGTGGGCCACCGCCGAGGGCGTGGCCTCCCTGACCGGCCCGGGCACGGACCCCGAGGGCCCCGAGGTCGAGGCGCTGGTCGGCTACTACCGCCTCGCCGCCGGCGAGCACCCGGACTGGGACGAGTACCGGGCGGTGATGGTCTCCGAGCGCAGGGTGCTGATGACCATGACGGTCGACCACGTGTACGGCGCCAGCCTGCGCTGAGGCCGCCGGGGACGACCGCTCCGCGACGGTCGGGAGCCGCAGGAGGAGGGGCCCGCCGGGCGGCGGGCCCCTCCGTCCGGGCCGACCGCCCGCCCCGGCCCCGCGCCGCGACCCCCTCGCCCCGGAGGAGATACGGGACGAGGGGGTCTTGTCACACCAGGGCGGGGTTCCTACGATGGGGCTGCTGTCGAAGCGCTTCGACACACCCCTGCACCCCGGTGTCGAATCGATTCGACTCCGGCTGACGAGTTCCTACGACGGCGACCCCCCGGGTGGCGGGGTCCTCCGCAGACCGAGCCTCCCCGCCCTCCGACGACCCCGCCCGACCCGGCCCGGTGATCCGATCACCGGGCCGACGGCGACACCCCCCGCGGCCCGCGCCACGGCGCGACCGCACCGCCCACCCCCCCGCCGAAGAGGGCCCCGATGCACCCACACCACCCTCCGCCAACGCCCCGGCACCGCCGCGTCCGCGCGGCCGCCTGCTCGGCGGCGATGGCCCTGACCCTCGTCGGCTGCGCGGCCGAGCGCGACCCGAACGTGTACACGATCATGAACTCGGGCACCGACGAGCCCTACCACTCCTGGGACCAGGAGGTCATGGACGCCTGCGGCGACCGGGCGGGCGTGGAGGTGCACCAGCTCAGCGTGCCCGCCGACCAGCTCGTCCCCAAGGCCCTGAGGATGGCCTCCTCCGACTCCCTCCCCGACGTCATCTCCCTCGACGGCTCGGACCTGCCCCAGTTCGCGGAGGCCGGCGGCCTGGTCCCCCTGGAGCGGCTCGGCCTGCCCACGGACGGGCTGACCGAGAGCGCGCTCGCCTTCGGCAGCTACGAGGGCGTGTACTACGGCGCGGCCCGGTCGGTGAACTCGATCGGCCTCTTCTACGACGCCGACCTCCTGGCGCGGGAGGGGATCGAACCGCCGGCGACCTGGGAGGAGCTGCGGACGGCCGCCGCCGCCCTGACCGAGGGCGACCGCTACGGCCTCGCCATCAGCGCCCTCGCCACCGAGGACGGCGTCTACCAGTTCCTGCCGTGGCTGTGGTCCAACGGCGGCGACGAGCGGGAGCTCGACTCCCCCGCGTCGGTGGAGGCGCTGGAGTACGTCGTCTCGCTGGTCGAGGAGGGGTCGGTGTCTCCGTCTGTCGTCAACTGGACCCAGGCCGACGCCAACGACCAGTTCATCGCGGGCAACGCCGCCATGATGGTGAACGGCCCCTGGCAGATGCCGGTCCTGCGCGAGCACCCCGAGCGCGCGTGGGCGGTGGCGGAGATCCCCGTCCCCGCGGAGGGGGACACCTCCGTCGCCCCCATCGGCGGCGAGGCGTACACCGTGCCGGTCAACGCCGCCGACCCCGGCCGCGAGCAGGTCGCCGCCGAACTCGTGGCCTGCCTGACCACGCCGGAGGCTCAGCTGGACTGGTCCACCAAGGGCAGCAACGTGCCCCTGGACCCCTGGGCGGCGGAGCGGTACCGCGACGAGGTCCCGGAGCTCTCCCCCTTCGTCGACCAGGTGTCCACCGCGCGCAGCAGGACCGAGCACGTCGGCACCGAGTGGAACACCTACTCCCAGGCCATCGGCACCGCACTGCAAGCGGCCCTCACCGGCCGGGCGAGTCCGCAGGACGCCATGGAGAGGGCCCAGGAGCAGGTCGAGTCTCAGACGGGCGGACGGCCATGAGGACACGGACCCCCGCGCCGCGGCGGCGCGCCCTCACACCGTGGCTGTTCGTGGCCCCCGCACTGGCGTACATGCTGCTGTTCTTCGGGTACCCGCTGGTCCGCAACGTGGTGATGAGCTTCCAGGACTACACGTTCTCCACCTACTTCACGGGCGAGGCGCCCTTCAACGGCCTCGAGAACTGGCGGACCGTCTTCTCCGACGAGCTGTTCGGCGCCTCGCTGTGGCGGACCCTCCTGTTCACGGTCGGCTCCCTGGCCGGGCAGTTCGGCATCGGCATGGCGCTCGCCCTCTTCTTCAGCCGCCGGTTCCCGCTCTCGGGGGTCATGCGCTCCCTGCTCCTCCTGCCGTGGCTGATCCCCATGGTGGTGGCGGGCACCGTGTGGCGCCGCGTCCTGGACCAGGAGACCGGCGTGCTGAACGAGGCGCTCCAGGCACTCCACCTCACCTCGTCTGCCGTCCCCTGGCTGAGCAGTCCCGACCAGGCGCTCCTGTCGGTCGTCCTCGTCAACATCTGGATCGGGGTCCCCTTCAACATGGTGATCCTCTACGGCGGCCTCCAGGAGATCCCCGCCGAACTGCGCGAGGCCGCCGTCCTGGACGGCGCGGGCCCGTTCCGGTCCTTCTTCTCCGTGACGCTGCCCCTGCTGCGGCCCGTCGTGACCGTGGTGCTGGTGCTGGGCTTCATGTCCACCGTGAAGATCCTGGACCTGGTCCTGGCACTCACCAACGGGGGGCCGGCGCACTCCACCGAGACGCTGGGCACCCTCACCTACCAGCTGTCGTTCCTCCGGCTCGACTTCGGCCAGGGCGCCGTCGTCGGCAACGTCCTGATCGTCCTCAGCATGGTCTTCGCGGCGGTCTATCTGCGCGCCAACCGCGGAGGTGTCAACCGATGAGCGCACTGCGCAGCGGTACCGGGGACGCGGCCCGCCCCCCGGGCGCCACGACCCGGCGGCAGCGGACGCCGGGGGGCTCCCCCCGGCGCCGGCCTCGGACCACCCGCAAGGCGCGCGGCGACGCCGTGAGCCTCGTGGTCGGGGTCCTCGTCCTGGCGGTCCTGCTCTTCCCCCTGTACTGGATGGTCAACACCGCGCTCCAGCCGGGCGCCTCGGCGGCCGGCCTCCCGTGGTTCCCCCGCTCGCTCGACCTCGGCAACTTCCAGCGGGCGTGGGAGTCGCAGGCGGGCAACCTGCTCACCTCCGTCCTGGTGGCGCTCGGCTCGGTGGCGGTCTGCCTCACCGTGGCCGCCCCGGCGGCCTACGCCCTGGCCCGCTTCCGGCTGCGCGGCGCCGACACGATCGTGTTCGCGACCCTCATCACCCAGATGGTCCCGGGCATCGTCGTCGCCAACGCGCTCTACAACGCCTACGTCGGCCTGGGACTGGTCAACTCCTACCTGGGGCTGATCCTGGCGGACGCGTCCCTGGGCCTGCCCTTCTCCATCGTCCTGCTGCGCGCCTTCATGGTGTCCATCCCCGAGGAGGTGATCGAGGCCGGGATGATCGACGGCGGCGGGCGGCTGCGCGTCCTCGTCTCGATCGTGCTGCCCATGAGCCGCAACGCGCTGATCACCGCCGGGCTGTTCACCTTCCTGTTCGCGTGGTCGGACTTCCTCTTCGCGCTGACCCTGAACACGACCGACGCCGTGAAGCCCGTGACGCTCGGCATCTACGAGTACATCGGCGCGCACGTCGGCGACTGGGGCGCCGTGATGGCCGCGGCCGTCCTCTCCTCCGTCCCCGCCGCGGTGCTGCTCGTCGTCGCGCAGAGGTACGTGGCGGCCGGGATCTCCAGCGGAGCACTCAAGTGACCCGTCGTCGGTACCGCCGGCGAACCGACACCAAGACGAGAGGGGCAGTCCGCCCATGAAGTTCACCGACGGCTTCTGGCAGATGAGGGAGGGCGTGCGCGCCCACTACGCGCGCGAGGTCCGCGACGTCCGCGTGGACGGGGACCGCTTCACCCTCTACGCGCCGGTGCGCCCGATCGGCCACCGAGGGGACACGCTCAACACGGCGCTGGTGACGGTGGACTGCTGGTCCCCGGCCCCCGGCGTGATCGGCGTCCGGACCACCCACCTGGCGGGCTCGGTGCGGCCCACGCCCGAGTTCGACGTCCGGGGCGCACCCGGCGCCGCCTCGGTCCGGCGCGACGGCTCCACCGTCGAGCTGACCAGCGGGGCGCTCTCGCTGACGGTGGGCACCGACGGCCCGTGGCGGATGGAGTTCAGCGCCGACGGCGCCGCGCTGACCGGCGTCGACGCGAAGGGGACCGGCTTCGTCGAGGACGCGGACGGCGCCCACCACATGCTCGGACAGCTCTCCCTGGGGATCCGCGAGCTCGTGTACGGCATGGGCGAGCGGTTCACCCCGTTCGTGCGCAACGGCCAGACCGTGGACATCTGGCAGGCCGACGGCGGCACGAACAGCGAGCAGGCCTACAAGAACGTCCCGTTCTACATGACCAACCGCAACTACGGCGTGTTCGTCGCGCACTCCGGACCGGTGTCGTTCGAGGTCGGCTCGGAGTCGGTGGGCCGCGTGCAGTTCAGCGTCGAGGACCACGCCCTGACGTACTACGTCGTCCACGGGGCGGACCCCAAGGAGGTGCTGGACCGGTACACCGCGCTCACCGGCCGCCCCGCCCTGCCCCCGCAGTGGTCCTTCGGGCTGTGGCTGTCCACGTCGTTCACCACCTCCTACGACGAGGACACGGTGAACCGGTTCGTCGACGGCATGGCGGACCGGGGCGTGCCCCTGAGCGTGTTCCACTTCGACTGCTTCTGGATGCGCGAGTTCCACTGGTGCGACTTCGTCTGGGACCCGGAGGTCTTCCCGGACCCCGTGGGGATGCTCTCCCGGCTCAAGGCCAAGGGGCTGCGGACCTCGGTCTGGATCAACCCCTACATCGCCCAGCGGTCGGCGCTGTTCGAGGAGGGCTCCCGACTGGGGCACCTGGTCCGGCGGCCGGACGGAACGGTGTGGCAGTGGGACATGTGGCAGGCCGGGATGGCGCTGGTCGACTTCACGTCCCCGGCCGCCCGGGAGTGGTACGCCGGCAAGCTCAAGCCCCTGCTGGACATGGGCGTGGACTGCTTCAAGACCGACTTCGGCGAACGGGTGCCGACCGACGTCGTGTGGTCGGACGGCTCCGACCCGCACGGCATGCACAACTACTACACGCAGTTGTACAACGCAACGGTGTTCGACCTGCTGCTGCGTGAACGGGGCGAGGGCGAGGCGGTCCTCTTCGCGCGCTCCGCGACGGCGGGCGGCCAGAGCTTCCCCGTGCACTGGGGCGGGGACTGCGCCTCGACGTTCGAGGCCGTCGCGGAGAGCCTGCGCGGAGGACTGTCGCTGGGGCTGTCGGGCTTCGGCTTCTGGAGCCACGACATCGGCGGCTTCGAGGGCACCCCGGACCCGGGGCTGTTCAAGCGCTGGCTCGCGTTCGGCCTGCTCTCCTCGCACAGCAGGCTGCACGGCAGCCGCTCCTACCGGGTCCCGTGGGAGTTCGACGAGGAGTCGACCGACGTGGCCCGCGCGTTCACCCGGCTGAAGTGCGAGCTCATGCCCTACCTGTTCGGGGCCGCCGTCCAGGCCCACCGGCGGGGCACGCCCGTGATGCGCGCGATGGTGCTGGAGTTCCCCGAGGACCCGACCTGCCACCACCTGGACACGCAGTACATGCTGGGCGGCGACCTGCTCGTCGCCCCCGTGCTGAGCCCCGACGGCTCCGTCGAGTACTACGTGCCCGAGGGGGTGTGGACCCACCTGCTCACGGGGGAGACCGTGCGGGGCCCGGGGTGGCGCCGCGAGGTGCACGGCTTCGACTCCCTGCCGCTGCTGGTGCGGCCGGACGCGGTCCTGCCTGTCGGCGCGGTGGACGACCGCCCCGACTACGACTACACGGACGGCCTGACCCTGCGCGTGTACGGGGCCGGGGCCCCGGCCGCGCCGGCCGCCGGTCCGACCGTCGTGACCGTGCCGGCCGCCGACGGCTCCGACGCCGCCGTCTTCCGGGTCTCGCGCTCGGAGGACGTGGTCACCGTGGAGGCCGACCCGGCTCCGGCCCGGGGGTGGAGGGTCCTCCTGGTGGGCGCGCCCGGAGCCGTCCCCGCCGACCGGTCCACCGAGGCCGCCGACGGGGACGGCGGCACCCTGGCGTCGGCCCCCGCGGGCGCGACGGGCCTGAGCCTGCGCCTGCCCTGACCGGGGGACGGCCCGGGGAGGACCGGCTCCGGTCC
>NZ_JBSHDN010000094.1:0-25125 GCF_053616335.1 Nocardiopsis sp. NPDC055824 | reverse complement strand
GTCCCGTCCAGTGCGTGCAGCAGGGCGAGCAGCGCGCCCTGCCGCCGGTAGAACTCCCGCGCGCCGGTGTCAACGTTCCGGCTTCGGGTCGGGTCGGCGGCCCGGTGTGTGTCTGGCGAGCATGGTCTGGACGGCCTGTTCGACGGCGTCGTGGATGTCGGAGGTTGCGGGGTTCCAGTCGGTCAGCAGCATGCGGGGCCACAGGACGTAGTTGGCGATCATGCCGAGGAACTGGTTCGCGGCGCTCACCGCGTCCGGGACATCGGCGTTGCCCGCCTCGTGCTCGGCTTCCAAGTAGTGCTGGACGGAGGTGAAGTAGGGCAGTTTGCCGAGCTGGAACTGCATCCGTCCCAGTTCGGGGAAGCGGGGCAGTTCGGCGATGACGATCCGGAACAGGGCTGTCATGCCGGGTCGGCCGACCAGGTCGGCATAGCGGTGGCCGATGGTCGCCAGTCCGGAGCGCAGGTCTCCGGTCTGCGGCCGCGCGGCGGCGTCGCCGGCGTCACGCTGCCAGGACTCGGTGACGATGGCCTCGAAGAGGGCCGCCTTGGTGGGGAACCGCTTGAACAGGGTGGACTTCGAGACCCCGGCCGCTTCGGCCACCCGGGCCAGCGAGGTGCCGTCGTAGCCGCGATCCAGGAACAGCTCTGTGGCCGCGGTGATGATCGCCTCGCGTTTTCGCTGAGCGAGCCTGCGGTGGTGTGCGGAGAGTTCTGCTGCCATGCGGACAGTATGCCGCAGACCCGAGGCGAGTCACTTGACTCGCCACTCGGCCCTGTCTACGATGCGAGAGCAAGGCGAGTCGAGTGACTCGCATCTTATCTGTGGCGCCCGGGTGAACCCCGGTGGCCGCGCAGTGGAGGAACAGTTCATGACGATCGACAAGATCGCTCTGGTGACCGGTGCGAATCGCGGCCTCGGACGCGGCGCGGCCACCGCTCTGGCCAGCCGCGGGGTTCGGGTCCTGGTCACCCACCGCGGTGATGCGGCCGGGGCCGAGAAGACGGTGGAACAGGTGCGGGCGGTGGGCGGGACCGCCGCTGTTCTCCGGCTCGACATCAGCGACGTCTCCTCCTTCGCGTCCTTCACCTGCGAACTGGGCGAGCAGCTGGAGCGCTGGGGTGCTTCGCGGCTCGACATCTTGGTCAACAACGCGGGCGTGGGGATCTTCGGACCGTTGGAGGACGTCACTGTCGACGACTTCGACACGGTGATGGGCACCAACGTCCGGGGCACGTTCTTCCTCGTCCAGTCACTCGTGCCGCTGCTTGCCCAGGGCGGCCGCGTCATCAACGTCTCGACGTCACTGACCCGCCACACCAGTCCCGCCACCTCGGTCTACTCGGCCTCGAAGGCCGCCGTCGAAGCCCTGAGCCGCACCCTCGCCGCAGAACTCGGCCCGCGCGGCATCCGGGTCAACTCCATCGCCCCGGGGCCGACCGCCACCGATTTCAACGGTGGAGCGATGCGGGACGACGCCGAGATGCGCCGGGGTCTGGCCGGACGGACCGCGCTCGGCCGCGTCGGCGAACCCGAGGAGATCGGCGACGCCATCGCCGCGCTGGCCTCCGAGGGCCTGCGCTGGGTCACCGCCCAGCGCATCGAGGTCTCCGGCGGCGCCCTCCTCTGAGCGACCGGGCGACGGCCTGGAAAGACGCAGGCAACGGGCCCCGGCTCACTCCCGGCCGGGTACGACAAGACCGCCGCCTCCTGCGAAGCGGCGGTCCCTCCCGCCCCGTTCCTGCCCTGGGCGAGACCTGTTCCAAGATGCACCCAAGGTGCACCGGCCCTGGGGACGGGGCGGCCAGGTGGCCTGTGCCGCACGTGCAGCCCGGCCGCCCGCCACGGGCGGCCGGGCGTGCGGGTCAGGAGGGCTCGGCGGTCGCGGTGCGCCGCACCTTCACGGCGGTGACGGTGCGCCCGCTGGTCTCGGCGACCTCGGCCTCCCAGTCGCCGAAGGAGACCTTCTCCCCGGGAGTCCTGGGGATGTGGCCCAGGATCGCGATGAGCAGCCCGGCGACGGTGACGTAGTCGCCCTCGGGGGGATCGTTCAGCGGCAGGTCCAGGTCGGACAGGTCGTGCACCGGGTAGGTGCCCGGCAGCGTCATGGTGCCGTCGTCGTTGGAGACCACGGTGCGGATGTCGGAGTCGGTCTCGTCGTAGATCTCCCCGACGATCTCCTCCAGCAGGTCCTCCAGGCTGACGATGCCGTCGATGCCGCCCATCTCGTCGACCACCACGGCCAGCTGCTGGTGTTCGGCGGTCATCCGGCGCAGGGCCAGGGAGACCACCAGGGAGTCGGGCAGCAGCATCGGCTCCCGCGCCAGCTCACCGGCCGCGCCCTCCCCGCGGACCAGGTCGGACCAGTGCACGACGCCGAGCACCTCGTCGAGGTCGTCGTCGGCGACGACGGGGGCGCGGGAGTGGCCGTGCTCGGCGAGCATGAGGGCGGCCTCCCCGGCCGGGGTGCGGGCCGGGATGGTGAAGACCTCGCCCCGCGGGACGACGACCTGGCGCAGCCGCCGGTCGTCGATCTCGAAGGCACCCGAGATGATGGTGCGCTGCTCGGCGGTCATGCCGCGCTGGGTGGCGAGCATCTCGCGCAGCTCCTCCTCGCCGATCTCCTCCTTGGCGGCGGTGGGGTCACCGCCGGTCAGGCGCACGACCAGGTTGGTGGAGGCGCTCAGCAGCCACACCACGGGACGCGAGAGCGCGGCCAGCAGGTCCAGGGGGCGCGAGACCACCAGGGCCCAGGTCTCGGCGCGCTGCATGGCGATGCGCTTGGGCGCGAGCTCGCCGAAGACCAGGGTGACGAAGGTCAGGACGATGGTGACCAGGACGACCGAGACCGGCGCGGCCGCGGAGCCGAGGAAGCCGAGCGGTTCGACCAGGGGCTGGGCCAGGGCCACGGCCGCGGTGGCCGAGGCCAGGAAGCCGGCCAGGGTGATGCCGATCTGGATGGTGGCGAGGAAACGGTTGGGGTCCTTGGCCAGGCGGGCCACGGCCCTGCCGCCGGGCCCCCGCTCCGCCAGCTGCTTGATCTGTCCTTCGCGCAGGGTGATCAGGGCGATCTCGCTGCCGGCGAAGAGGGCGTTGACCACGACGAGGACCAGGACGAGGCCGATTTGAACCCCGTAGCTCTCCATAACTGCTGTCGTCTCCGATGCTGCTGGTGAAATGTGTGGTTCCTGCCCGGTTCCGGGCCGCACAAGCCTCCCACAAACAGCAGTCGGCCCAGAAGGACCGCCGCGAACCTCCGGAGACGGGGCGGGCGGGGGCGTGACGCCCCGTCCGCCCCCACACCCCAGCGCGCCCCCGCCCCACGGCGCGTCGACGCACCGCGGGGCGACCTCGCGGTTACGCCGGCTTCGGCAGGGTGAGGATCTCGGCCCCGTCCTCGGTGACGGCGATGGTGTGCTCGCTGTGCGCGGTCCGGCAGCCCGTCTCGCTGCGCAGCGTCCACCCGTCGTCGTCGGTGACGAGCCGGGCGGTGTCCGCCATGACCCACGGCTCCAGCGCGAGCAGCAGTCCGGGGCGCAGCTTGTACCCGCGGCCGGGCCGCCCGGTGTTGGGGACGTGCGGGTCCTGGTGCATCGTCGAGCCGATGCCGTGGCCCCCGAACTCGGTGTTGATCGGGTACCCCGCCCCGCGCAGCACCTTGCCGATGGCGTGGGAGATGTCGCCGATGCGGGCCCCGGGCCCGGCGGCGGCGATGCCCGCGGCCAGTGCGCGTTCGGTCGCCTCGATCAGCGCGACGCTCTCCGGCGGCCGGGAGCCGCCCACGACGAAGCTGATGGCGGAGTCCGCGGCGACCCCTCCCAGGGAGACGGCGAGGTCGAGCGTCAGCAGGTCGCCGTCGGCGAGCGCGTAGTCGTGCGGGAGGCCGTGGAGCACCGCGTCGTTGACGGCGGTGCAGATGTAGTGGCCGAACGGTCCGCGTCCGAAGGACGGCGCGTAGTCGACGTAGCAGGACTGCGCGCCGGCCTCGGTGATCATCTCCTGGGCCCACCGGTCGATCTCCAGGAGGTTCGTGCCCACCGTGCTGCGGTCCCTCACCGTCCGCAGGATGTGGCCGACCAGGGCCCCTGTCTCTCTGGCCTGGGGCAGCTTGTCAGGGTCCAGGATCTCGATCATGCGGCGCCTTCCTCATGCAACCAATAACTATACCGTCCGTACTATACCGACTTCGGGGGCCGAACGAGGCCAGGCCGTTCCGCACACCCGCGGACAACGGCTGCGGGGAGGACGGCCACAGGATCCGGCGCCGGGAGCGGGGCTTGGTTCCGAAGCTCCTCACCCCCGGCAGCGGCCGGAAAGTGTCCCATACTGGTGCGCATGAAGGATTCATCCTCCCCCCGCCCCCTCGGCCCGCTCCGGGCCGTCGCGTTGGCTGCCGCGGTCCTGGTGGCCGGCGCCTGCTCTCCCCCCGCCCCCCAGGACGAACCGGGTCCCGCCGCCTCCGGCGAGCCGGCGTCCTCCGCCGACGCCGGTGAATCCTCCCGGGTCACCAGCCTGAACGCCGACTTCACCACGCAGGCCCAGCTCGTCGAAGGGCTCACCGCGGCCGTGCGGAACGTCGAGCGCACCCCGGACTCCAGGGGCGCCCCCTCCCTGGCATTCGACCTCACACTCACCAACGCCACGGGCCAACCCTTCGACGCCACCGGCGTCGCCGTGTTCGTCTTCCACGGCCCCGACAGCAAGGAGGCGTTGCCGGCCATCCTGGAGGTCGACGAGAGCGGCAACGGCACCCTGGCCCACTTCGACGCACCGATCCCCGACGGGCAGGAGGCGACCGTCACCTACGGGTTCGGCGTGTACCCCGACCACGAACAGGTGCTGATAGAGATCGTCCCCGAGGGTTCCGAAGGGTTGTACTTCAGCGGCACCGTCCCCACCTGAGAAAGTCCGCGGGGGACGCCGGTCCGCGCTCACGCGCCTGCGACGGCCGAACGGCGCCGTGGCCGGACCCCTGTGCGAGGGGAGGGACCGCCTCGGCCCTCCCCGGCGGGTCCGGCATTCTCCCGCACACCCCCGGCAAGGAGAACTGTTGAGTTACGACGTGGTGGCCCTGGTCGCGGAGAGGCCCGACGAGCCGGCGATCATCAACGCCCTTCGAGGCGTCGACCCGGAACTGCGGCTGCACCGGCACAAGGACACCGGCGTCCTGCAGATCCGCGACGGCGACGGCCGACTGCTGGCCACCCTCGAACCCGGGCAGCGGGTCGAGGCCGCGGGCGAGGTCGAGCGCCTGCTCGGCGCGGAGGTCGTGGCGGGTCTGCCCGACCGGTTCTGGTGGACGGAGGCCCGCGCTCGCCCCGACGAGCAGGGCCGCGAGGTGGCACACCGGCTCGCCGACCGGCTCGCCCTCACCCTCGGGGGAGCGGTGTGGACCTCGGGAGCGGCAGACTTCGGCCTGTGGGAGGAGTCCGAGCACCCGGCGGCCGAGCGCGCCGCGGCCAGGGCGGTCCTGGTCGCCCAGGACCGGGACGTGGTGCCCTTCTCCTCCTGGCTCAGCGACGCGGTGGCCACCCACGCCGGCCGCAAGACGCTCCAGGTGCTCACCCCGCCCACCGCACGGCTCACCTACGGCGTGCGCACCTTCCTCGCCGGGCCGCTGGGCCGCTGGGTCGTGCGCGGCCAGGACGGCGGCCACTACGACGGCCTCACCGGACTCGCCGTGCACTGGGACCACACCTACGGGTTCCTCGCCGACAAGGAGCCCTCCGGGCCGAACTGGGCGGCGAGGGAACCCGGCGCCGCGCCGGAGCCCGGGTTCCTCGTCGGCTTCGCCGAAGGCGCCGGGACACAGGTGGTCGTGGACGTGTCCGCCCTCCACCCGGGCCCCGCCGCCCCGCGCCCGGGCCGCGCCGCGGAGATCGTCGCCGAGCACCTGGCCGGGCACGCCCCGGCGGCCTGGGGCCCCCACGAGCCCGCGCTCCGGGAGTGGGACCGCGAGCGCATCGCCCGCTTCGCGGCCGAGCGCGGCCCCAGGGCGTCGATCCTCTACCTCGCCGGGCCGCTCGGCCGGGGGCAGCCGCTCGCCGGGCAGATCAGCCTCACCCACCGGGGCGGCCGCCTCCTGGAACGGGTCTCGATCGTGGCCGGGTTCGAGGAACGGGAGAGCGTCCCCTTCGGCGCGCTCCCGGACCTGGTGCGGGCCCTTGCAGCGGAAGGACTCCTGGAGAACCTGCGGGTACGCCATGTGCCGGGGCACAGCGACACCACCTGCGGACCCGTGTGGGCCGGACCCCCGACCCCGGTCGGAGTGGCCATCGGCCCCGACCGCCTGCGCGCGATCGGCCTCGGCCGCGCCCAGGCCGGACCCGTCAGGGGCACGCTCGTGGGGGAGGGCGAGGACCGGGCGCTCTGGTACCCCGTGGTGCAAGACGCCGCATCGCCCCTGAAGGGCCTGTGGCTCATGCAGCGCCAGACCGACTACCTCGCCTCGGCCTCCCCGGGGTGAGGGGCGGGCCGGAGCCGCCGCCGACAGCCGCCAAGACGGGTGGCGGCGCCACTCACGGGCTGCGCCGAGCGGGCGGCGGACACGGGTGCGGAGGACATGCCCCGTGCGGGGCCCGGCCGGTGTGACGCCCGGGTCCCGCACGGGAAGCCGGGATCAGCGCTCCATCAGGGCGAAGACCCCCCCAACCGAGGTACTCACGCGTGGCGCGCGCATAGCGGGCGGGCTCCGCGTCGAGCTCCTTCCGCACCTCGGGGGCCAGCTCGTCGTCCGGGTTCCGGTCGAGCCAACGGCGCAGGTTGAGCCACTGCGCCGCGGCGTACCGGTCCCAGCTGTCCTGGTCGGCCAGCACCATCTCCACGACGTCGTACCCCAGACCCTGGAACTGCCCGATCAGCTCCGGCAGCGACAGGAAATCGTCGATGCCGGCGGCGTTGCAGGCCCTGGCGGTCTCCTCGTCCGGAGGGGTCCGCCGCCAGTACGGCTCACCGATCAACATCAGGCCCCCCGGGGCGCAGGCTGCGGCCGAGCAGCTCGGCCGTCCCGGCGACGCCGTCACCGATCCAGGTGGCGCCGACACAGGCGGCCAGGTCGACCGGCTCGTCCGCGACATGGCCGGAGGCGTCGCCGTGGACGAACTCGACGCGGTCGTCGACGCCGAGCTCGACGGCGCGGGCCCGGGCCTGAGCGGTGAAGGCTGTGCTGATGTCGACGCCCGTGCCCGTGAAGCCCAGGTCGCGTGCCCAGGTGCACAGCATCTCGCCCGAGCCGCTGGCCAGGTCGAGCACCCGCGTCCCGGGGGCCAGGTGGAGCGCCTGACCCAGGGCGGCGAACTTGGCCGGGGTCAGCGGGTTGTGGATGCGGTGGCTGCTCTCGCGGATGGTGAAGATACGGGGAAGGTCCATGACCTGATTCCTTTCCGTCATGCCTTGAAGTTCGGGGACTGCTTGATGGCGCGTCGCAGGCGCGCGCCCTGCTTGGCCTGCCGGTTCATCTCGGCGCGCAGCCGCGCGTCGGTGCGGGAGGCGGCATGGGCGTTCTCGCGAAGCAGCCGGTGACAGCTGTCGGGGCGCCGCCCGGTGAGCCGGCCGTCCTCGACGGCGGCAGTCGGGGGGACGAGCACCGCGCGGGCGGGCCCGGTCTCGGCGACGACGTCGCACAGGCCGCGTGCGGTCCGCACCACGCGGCCCGGGACCGGTCCGCCGGCCCGCGACGGGGAGAAGGAGCGCTCGCGCTCCGCCTCCCAGCCGTAGTCGGCCGGTGTCAGGACGCGCTCGGGCGAAGGGGGAGCAGAGCGGTGTGAAGCGTGTTGACGAAACACAGTGGAGACCCTTGGAAAGGGGCCCCGCCGGACGGCAGGCGTGCCGGAACCACCCCTACGGGGGAGGAAGGCAGGCGAAGGTCAGGACGAGGCCCGGGAAGTGAGGATGGTCCGGGCACCGCGCACAGCGGTGGTCTCCACGACAGTCATCAACTCACCTCCTTCGGTCTCCGCAAGCGAACAGGTCGTCGCTGCGCCAGAAACTGTAGCATCCGATTCGACGAGCCCGGAGGGGAGTTCCGTCACCGGTTCCGGTACGTGCCCGCGAAGACCCGTACCCGGTGGAGCGTCCACCGGTTCCGTCGTCCCGCACCGGCCTGTACGGCGGCCGGGCCACGGGAGCTCGTCGGACAGGTCTCCCCTTCTCGGCGGCGAGGGCCCGGCGTTTCTCGGCGTCGTCGGCGGAGGCGCCCACGAACGCCCCGGGCCCTCGTCGCCGCGGCACAGGAGAACGCCGTCGAGGTCGCGGCGTCGTCGCGGGGTGTTCGCGCGGTGGGCGCGGGGCGGTGAGACGGTGGTTGACGTCCATGGGCCCCGTGCCCGGGGCCGTGAACGAAAGGGAGGGTGTCGGTGGAAGAGGCGCTGGGACTGGTGTCGATCCTGTGCGGGGTGGTGGGGATCTCCGCGGCCTGCATCGCGGTGACCCGTTCGGGTTCCGACGGCCGACTGCCGCGTGACGGGGCGGTCGGGATCCGTACACGGCACACCACGGCCTCCGAGGCGGCATGGCGGGCCGGTCACACCGCGGCCCTGCCCCTGGTGGCCACGACCGCCTGGGTCGCCGCCGCCACCGCCGTGCTCGCGGTCCCGGCCCAGCTCTGGTTCGGTGGAGGATGGGGCGTCGTCGCGGGGCTGTGCGGCATGGCCTGCGAGGTCATCGTGCTCGTGCGTGCGACGATGACGGCCGATCGGGCCGCCCGGAGAGCCTCCTGACGCAACGCCCGACACAGCAGCCCCACCGAGAGGACTTCCGATGCGCAGCGTGATCTCTTCGATGGGCGTCTCACTCGACGGCTACATCGTCGGGCCGGACGGCGGCTTCGCCTGGACGGAGCCCGGTGACGAGGTCTTCCGCTTCGTCACCGACGAGACACGCGGGATCGGCGTCTACCTGTTGGGGCGGCGGCTCTACGAGACGATGCTGTACTGGGAGACCGCCGACCGGGATCCATCGCTCGACGCTCCGACGCTCGAGTGGACCGAGCTCTGGACGTCCCTCCCCAAGGTGGTCTTCTCCACCACGCTGTCGGCGGTACAGGGCCGTGCCCGCCTGGCCTCCGGCGGTCTGGCGGAGGAGGTCGAGCGGTGGCGGGCCGAGCCTGGAGAGGGCGACATCGCGATCGGCGGCGCGACGCTCGCGGCCGAGGCGGCCGAACTGGGTCTGATCGACGAGTACCGGGCCAGGGTCCACCCGGTGCTGGTCGGCGGCGGGATCCCCTTCTTCCCCCGACGCGAGCGCCGGGTGGATCTCGAACTCGTCGAGAACCGCACCTTCGATTCGGGGGTCGTGTACGTCCGCTACCGCGTGGTGCGTCAGCGCCACCACGGGGCCCCCTCGTCCGGTCAGCGGGCAGACGTGTAGAGGCCGCGGTCCCTCCGCGAGCGGCGCGGCGTGCGCCCGGCCACCCGGCGCACCCGCACCGCGATGGAGCACGACCGCCGGGGTCCGGAGCCGGGCACCTGTCGGACAGAACGGCGCGGAACCAACTCCTGAGCCACAGCGTCACAAGCCTTTGATGAGAACTGAAGAGAAGGCGGTGGCCCCGTGAGCCACATGCAGGACGCACTCGTGCTGACCCCGAGCCGTCGCAGGGTCTGGACCAGGCTGGCCGTCGCCGCGGTGCCCCTCGTGACGGCGACCATCGGCATCTGGGTGAAGGCCGGGCCCGTGGCCGGCCTCATCGCGGGCGCCCTGTTCGCCGTGATGGTCGTGCTGCTCCTGCTGCACACGCGCCGCTCCAGCATCGTCCTGACCCCGTACGAGTTCATCGAGAAGGGGCTGGGCTTCCAGCGGCGCCGTCCCAGGGGCCGCATCGCCCGCCTGGTCCGCGCGAACGTCGTCGTGCCCCGCTCGGGTGCCAACGAGACCCTGTACGTGCTCGACGCCGACAACGACGTGGTGATCAGGCTGTACGGCGCGAACTACACGTCCCAGGACATGGACCGCCTGGTGGAGGCGCTCGCCGTGCCGTGCGAGGGCCCCGACCGGCCGGTCACCTACGCCGAACTGGCCAGGACCCACCCGCACGTCCTGTCGTGGGTCGAGCGGCACCCCGTTCTGATGACCCTGACGATCCTCGGCGTCCTGCTCCTGCTCGTCGCGGTGTTCGTCCTGTCCATGCTCCTGCTGGATATGACGGGGTACGTGTAGGACCGGTCCGGGAAGGGCGCGCGACCAGAAGGCCGGCCGGGGCCGCGGGGCAGGGCGCCCCCGGCGGTCACGCACGGGAATCGAGACGGTGGGAGCGCGGAGGCCTCGGCCCCTGCTCCTTCCCGGCCCCTCTCGTCCGCCTCCCCGGTCGGGGAGCGCCCCGACCGACGGCGGTGCGGGGGCGGCGGGGCGCTACGGCCGCCCGCCCAGCCCCGCCTAGCACCGCGCCGCTCAGCTCCTGCCCGACCGGGACGGCCGGTAGGTCGACTCCCGCGGGAGTCGGCGACGATCAGGGTGAACGCCCGGGCGATCCTGTCGGCGAGGTCGCCGTCGGCGGGGCGCAGCACGGCGGGAGGCCCTGTCGACGGGAGGGACGGGGGCGCCCTTTGTCACTGGGGCTCAGTAGCGTCGCGCCCATGTCGCACACCGCGTACACCTACGCCTATCTGCGGCCCTCCGCGGTGCACAGCACCGCGACGGGGGACACGCTCAGCCTCCAGACCTCCGGGGGGACCACCCCAGCGGGACGGGCCGGCCGCCCGCGGTTCTTCGCAGGCTTCCTGACGAACCCCCAGGTCGCCGCGGCCGGTCTGCTGAGCGTCGCCGACACCGCCGCCGCCCGCTACCACCGGCCGCAGAACAGGGCGTCGCTCGACCCGGTGGTCACCGGGAACGGCGACCGGCTCCGGTTCGAGTCGTTCTCCGGCTGCTGCGGGGTGTACGCACGGCTCGACCTGCTGGACGAGGCCCTCGACGGCGACGACATCAGGCACGGCACGACCAACGTCGACGTCAACGCCCCCCTTGCCGACGCCCTGGGCCGCGTCGGACCGGGCGACCCGCTGCACCTGGAGGTCGGCCCCGACGAGCTGGCCGTCACCACCTTCGACGGGCCGGTGGTGGAGAAGAAGGTGCCGCTGCCCGACCGCTGGCTGCGCGGCTTCGCCGAAACACAGGTCATCGCCTCGGGGTTCGACCTACGCGCCGAACTCGCCGCCGCCGACGCCGTCCGCTTCCTCCGGTCGCTGCCCCGCCCCAACGCCGCCCGGGGCGCGTCGCGCGGGGCCCTCTGGGCGGTGCCGTCCGGCCGCACGCTGCGCACCACCGCGCGCGCGGTCCCCGGGGCCGTGTGTCTCGCGGGCCCGGAACGGCTCGCCCCGCTGACGCGCGTGCTGCGCCACGCCACGGGACTGCGCATCCACGGCCCCCGCGTCGCTGCCGGAAGCGCCCCCGTGGCGAGCGCGTGGGAGGTCCTCCTCCCCGGGATGCGCCTCACCCTCACCCTGTCCCCGGACACCGCACGCGGGTTCTCCGGTGAGGGCGGTGTCCTCGACGCCCTGGCGGCGGAGGATTCGACCGACGACGCCGACCTGGTGTCGGTTCTGCTCGCCTGGGAACCCACCGTCGACGTCGGAGACCTGGCCGCGCAGTCAGGACTCACCCCCGAGCGTGTACGGGCGGCGCTCACCCGCCTGGGCACGGCCGGACGCATCGGCTACGACGTGTCGGAGGCGGCGTACTTCCACCGCGAACTGCCCTACGAGACCGGGCGGGCCGAGCGCCACAACCCCCGGCTGAGGGCCGCCCGGGCCCTGGTCGAGGCGGGCTCGGTCCGCTTCGACGGTGACGAGCCCGCCACGGTCACCGTCGACGGCCGCGTCCACCGGGTCCGGTCCGCGCAGGGGCGCCTGACGTGCACCTGCCAGTGGTGGGCCGAGTACCGCGGAGGACGCGGCCCGTGCAAGCACGTCCTCGCCGTCCGCATCGCCCGCCCCCTCACCCCTGCCGACCACCCACCGGAGCCCCGATGACCGACCGCCCCGCCTACGACATCCCCGACACCGCCACCCCGGGCGTGCGAGCCGTGCTGCACGCCGTACGCGAGGGCCGCGGGGAAGACGTCTGCCGACTGCTCGCACCTCTCGCCGACGCCGAGCGCCGCACATGCCTGCCGGTGCTCAAGACCTGGCGCAGGTCGGTGCGCAACAACTGGGGGCCCGAGCACCTGGCGGTGCGCACGGCTCTGTTCTACGCCGGCGCGGGATGCTCCACCGGTACGGCCGACGCGGCGCAATGGATCGCGAGCCCCGATCTGCGCTGGGGCGACCACGACACAGCGCTGGTCGTCTCCGTGGTCGCCCATCGCGGACCGGAGTGGCTGGCCAAGGTCGTCCACCGGCTGGCGGAACGCCGCACCGTGGCCGAGGAGGAGTATCCCCTGATCGCCCTGCTGGCACGGGCCGCGGGTTGCGAGCTTCCCGCGACCGACGGCGTCGTCCTGGGCTGGGAGCAGAGCATCGGCGGCTGGGGCCGCTCGATCGAGGACGACCTGCGCAAGGACCCGTGGCTGACCGTCATGGTCCCGCGGCTGTTCGAGGTGCCCGGGACCGGATCGAGCTTCCAGTACTCCTGGCCGAACGATGCGGGCTGGCCGAACGCACTGGCCCGGCTCGCCGGGGAAGGACTGCTCGACCGGGCGATGCTGCTCGACGGCTGCCTGTCGCGGCTGCTGCGCGAGCCCCGGACCGGCACGGTGCGGGGCTTCCTCGCCCTGTTGACCGCGCTGGACCCGACCGAGGACGAGCACGCGGCACGCCTCCTCACGTGGGTACGGATACTGCCCGACGCGCACCCGCAGGCGGCGGCGCGCGCCCAGCAGGCACTGGCCGTGCTGGACGAGGCGGGCCGACTGGACGACGAGCACCTGATCGAGGCATCGCTGGCCGCCCTGGTCCGTCCCGAGAAGAAGATCGTGCGGACCCAGCTGACCCTCCTCGACAAGGCGATCAAGCGCGACCGGTCACGCGCCGACGTCCTGCTCCCCGTCGTCGCCGAGGCGTTCGGCCAGGAGGAGCACAGCCTCCAGGAGCGCGCCCTGGCCCTGGCCGTGCGCCACAGCCGGCACGCGGACGCCGCCGTGCTCGCCGGGCTGGCCGCAGACTCCGGCAGGCTCGCCCTGGATCTGCGCCGACGGGCCGCGGACGCGTTCGGCGACGCCGTTCCCGCGGAGGCTCCGGCGGAGAGCGGGGATGCCCCGCTGCCGCCCGCACCGGAGCCCGAGCGGCTGGCGCCGCCCGCGCCCACCGCCGAGCTCGCCGAGGACGTGGCGGCGCTGCTGCACGGCAACGGCACCCCGGCCCAGGAGGAGCGTGCGCTGAACGCACTCGTGGTGCACGCCCGCGCCGATGCGGACGGCCTGCGCGCGGCCCTCGAACCGGTCGCGGCACGCCACCGCGAACGCGTGCCGTACGTGAACGCCTCCAACGGTCTGTGGTTCGTCGTCCACACCGCCGTGTACGGTCTCCCGCCGCGGAACCTGGACTACATCCGCTCTCTGGTCGAGGGACACCAGTGCCCGCACCAGGCGACCGGATCCATCCGCTTCCTGCGCGCGGACGAGGTCGCCGTACGGCTGCACCGCGACCCCCCGCCGGGCCTGCTGGCCACGCCCACCTGGTCGACGGGGACGATCGACCCCGCGGACCTGGCGGCGCGGATCGCCGCCTACGAGCGCTCCGGCGCCGAACCCGGGCCGGTCGACCTCCAGCAGGCGCTGCTGCGTCTGGACCGCGACGTCTCGCCGGAGGCGCACACGGCCGCCGGGCGCCTCACGTCCCCGGCGGGGCGTCGGCTCGCGTCCTGGCTCGCCTCGGGCGGACTGCCCGATCCCGTCCTCACCCGCACCGCCGAACCGCTGCGCCTGCGCTCGCCCCGCCCCGGCGTACTGGTCCGTACCGCGGCCCTCCCCGGGCACGCCGAATGGCCCGAGCCGTTCCAGTCCCTGCTCGCCGGGCACGACCCCGTCGGCAGCCCGTGCAGCTGCCACGGCGGAGGGGAGTGCTCCGCTGAGGCGCTGGCGATCCTGCCTCAGCACCGGGAGGTCATCGCGGGGCGCATGCTGGTGTCCGTCGCGATCCTCGCCGAGTACGACCGACTCGACGAGCACGCGCCGGTGCTGCCCGCCCTCGCGGAGTCGGGCGGCCCGGCCGGGCCCGCGACCCACCTCATCATGGCCTACGGTCTGGGAGCCCGCCGCCCGGAGTCGCAGATGCACGCCGTGGACGCGATCCTCACCCTGGCCGCCCGCGGCCAACTGGACACGCAGCGCCTGGGCGAGGACGTCGGCGAACTCACCGTCCTGCGCCGGCTCAAGGCGCAGCGCTACGCGAAGGTCCTGCGTGAGGTTTCCCGCGGCGGGGGGCACGACCTGGTGTGGTCCCTCCTGTCGGCGTCCCTGCCCGTCCTGCTGCGCGGTGCCCCGCCGTCCGGCCTGGCGGCCGTGATCACCCTGGCGGCGGACTGCGCGGAGCTCTCCGGGGCCAAGGGCCCCGAGATACCGTGTATCACCGAACTGGCGTCCCGCCCGGGGTCATCGCAGCTGGTCAAACAGGCCCGGCGCATCCGTGACATGATCACGGCACCGTAGCGCGTGTTCGGGCGGGGGTGGCGGGACCGAAGGCGGTTTGCCCAGCGGGCCCGTCACCTACGCCGAGCCGGCCAGGACCCGTCCACACGTCCTGTCGTGGGTCGAGCGGCACCCCGCTCTGCCGGCCCGGGTGGTCGTCGGCGTCCTGCTCCTGTTCCTCGCGTTGTTCGTCCTGGTCATGCTCCTGCTGGACGTGACGGGGTACGTGTAGGACCCGCCCCGCGGGGGTGGGGGACCGCAGCCCCTGCGGGTCCGTGGGGGAACACCCGCCGGCCGGGCCCACCGGGCGCACCCGGCTCCGGGGCCGGTGCCGAGAGGAACCTCTGCCCCCGCGTGTTCCTTCCCGGCCGACCGCCGGGTCGCGCCCTGCCCACCCGGACCGGGAGGCCCGGTGGACACGCACAGACCCCTGCGCACCCCTTCATCAGCAGGAAGGATCCTGTCGCCCGCGGATTCCGTCGAGGAGGAAGGCGGTGCGGCGGTCGTACGCGTCCCGGGGCGGGCGGGCGCCGTGTTTGAGCGCGAGTGCGTTGTCGACGACGAGCGCGTGGAGGTCGTCCGGCGTGAACTCGGGCCTCAGGGTTCCGGAGGCGTGACCCGCGGCGACGAGTTCGCCGTTGATCTCGCCCGCGGCCCGGCAGATGTCCATGAGCTGCTGTGAATGGGGAAATTCCTGCAGCAGGACGTCGTTGGCGGTGGGCTGGCGGTACTGCAGGTCCCGGATCGCGGTGATGTAGTACGCGACCCTCTCCCCGGCGCCGTCGAGGGCCCGTGTCCGGTCGATGGCGGCGTAGAGCTCGTTCGCGACGACTTCTTCGATGACGGCCTCGATGAGTCCGACCCGGCCGCCGAACCGGTTGAAGATCGTGGCCTTGCTCACCCCGGCCGCCCTGGCCACCTCCTCCAAAGGCACGCTCAGTCCCCGCCCCTGGAAGACGCCGATCGCGGCGCGGCGGATCTGCTCCGCGTTGCGCCGGGCGTCGGCGCGCAGCCGGGGCCTCGCGGGTGTCGCACCGGTCATGGTCCCTGCCGTTCCTCGCTGACGCCACCGTAAGTTGACTCTTGGGGTCAGTTTATCTACGGTCGACGGCGGACGCGAAACTGACCGCGCTGGTCAACTTATGCGGAAGTCCGCCACCGGGCCGGACACCAGCGCTGACACCCAGGGAAGGCCACGAACATGATCGTCGTCACCGGTGCCACCGGCACCCTCAACGGAGCCACGGTCGAGCACCTCCTCAAGCGCCTGCCGGCCGACAGGATCGGCGTCAGCGCGCGCGACGTCGCCAAGGCCCAGCACTTCGCCGACCGCGGCGTGCGCGTACGGCAGGGCTCCTACGAGGATCCGGCCGCTCTGCGCGACTCCTTCGCCGGCGCCGACCAGGTGCTCCTGGTGTCCGGGAACGACCCGGCGGCCGACATGGTGGGTCTGCACCGCAACGCGATCGAGGCGGCCGTCGAGGTCGGCGCCCGGAGGATCCTGTACACGAGCCAGCAAGGCGTTGCGACCGACGGCCCGTACCCTCCGGCGGCCATTCACGCCGCCACCGAGACGATCCTCGCCGATGCGGGGGTCGCATGGACCTCCCTGCGCTACGGCTTCTTCTCCCACAGCTTCGCCCCCCTGCTCGGGCCGTGGCGGGAGACCGGGGTGATCGCTGCACCGGCCGACGGACCCGTCCCGTGGACCGCCCCCGCCGACCTGTCCGAGGCCACGGCGGCCCTCCTCTCCGGTGAGCGCTCCTTCGACGGAGCCGTCACCCTGATCGCCGGTGAGGCCGTCACCCTCGACGACTTCGCCGGGATCGCCTCCGAACTCAGCGGCCGCTCCGTCGAGCGTGTCGTCGTCGACGACGAACAGTGGGTGACCGACCAGACGGCGGACGGTGTTCCGGAGCAGGCGGCCCGCTTCATGCTCACCATGTTCCGTGCGACCCGTGAGGGCTACTTCGCGCAACAGGACCCGCTGCTGGCCGAACTCCTGGGCCGTGAACCCCGCGGCGTCGCCGACCGGCTCGCCGAGCAGATCGGGGCCTGAAGGGCTCGGAGCGGGGCCGAGGAGGACGTCGTGGACCGGGCTCCCCGGCCGCCGGCCGCGGGCGACCGGGGAGCCCGTGTCCGCCGGAGCGCCGGACCACGTCGTCGAGCGCGCAGGTGCTCCGGCGTGCCCGGTGCGGAGCCGGTCCATCGGTCCGAGGTCCCTTCGCGGTGCCACTGCGTCACGGGACAGCCGTGCCCCGAGACGGTTCTTTGACATCCGAGGTCGCGCACAGGCCCTTTCCCGTGCAGCGGCTCCGTCCTCGACGAGCGGTGCGACCCGGGGCAGTGGCGAGAGGGCTCGTCTTCGCCAAATATCAACAAGAGTGACTCAAGACACCCTCTTGGTTCATGTGGTGACAATGCAGAACATCCGGCCTGCTCAGGTCGATTCCGGTGGCCGTGGGGACGGCGTTCGAGGTGGAACAAAGCCCCTGAGGAAAGTCACTGCATGTAGGCATACTGCAACTGCAAACCCTCAAAGGCAGGTGCAGCACTGACAAAGAGGAGAAAAGCCGGGCGAATGAAGTTCGAGCTGGTAGACCCCCCAGAGCAACCCCCCACCCCCGGAGAACTCCCCGGCCCCTCCGCCGCGAGCCAGGACCGGCAGGAACAGGCCGCGTCCTCCTCGGCCCCCGAGCACCCCGACGCCCTCCTCCCACCGGTCAGGGAACGCATGAACACCGCGGTCGAAGGCGTCCGCGCCTCGCTCGGCCGGCTCAGGGCCCGCGTCGCGGACAAGAGCATGGCCGAGGCCGCACGTGCTGCTGCCCAGGTTCGCGACGCCGACGCCGGTGCCGACTTCCACCCGCACCGGTTCACCGCCCGCACACAGGCGGGTGAGCGATGAGCCGGTGGGACATCGACGTCCACGGTGTGGCGCTGACGCTCACCGACTTCAGCACCCAGCTGGGCCTGGACGGTGAGGGCTTCTCCGCCACCATCGACACCACCGCCGACGGCATCGACATGGCCCTGACCAACGCCAAGAGCCCCCCGGTCGAAGCGGCCCTGGGCGGGTTCCTCGGCCACTTCACGACCCAGACCAACGCCATGTTCACCCGCAGCCTCTCCTGCCTGCAGGGCGCCAACGACGCGACCCTCGCCTACGACCAGGGACAGGAGGAGATGGCCGCCGAAGCCCAGAGCCAGGCCGGCACCGGCTTCAACCTCGACCTGGGACCCGACGCCCCCGCCACCCCCGGAGGACCGCGGTGACCTTCGAGCCCACCCAGCCCCAGGACGGGGTGGACCCGAACATGTTCACCCTCATCGACCCCGAGGCCATCCCCTACCCCCTGACCGACGTCTGGTCGCTCAACTACGCCGCCGAGACACTGCGCACCGGCGGGGAGAACCTCCTCGGCGGCGCCGAGGACATGCACTCCACCTGGGCAGGACTGCAGGCCCACTACGTCGCGCCGGAGAGCGAGACGCTCTTCGCCGCCATGGACCCGGTGGTGACCCGGGGCGAGGACATCCAGAGCGACCTGGCCACCGTCGCCGACGCCCTGGAGGAACTGGCCGAGGCCGCCTCGACGGCGCGTTCTTCGCTCAACACCCTCAGGATCGAGGCGCAGTCGTTCTGGAACAAGCACCACGACAAGAAGGTGTGGTGGCTGGACAAGGACGACGAGACCGACGAGTGGGCCCTCCAGGAGAACATCCGGCTCAAGGACGGCGTCAACACGGCCTGGGCTGCGTTCAACGAGGCCGAGAACGCCTGCGCCACACGGATCTCCGCCCTCTTCGGCGGACCCTCCTACGCCTCGCCCGACCAGGCGGCCGGGGACGACGTGCTCGTCTACGGGCTGCCCACCGACGCGGGTGAGCGCGAGGCCCCGGGGTTCGACGAGACCTTCATGGACCCGGCCAACGACTTCACCGCGTGGTTGGGCACCGAGTTCCACCCCTCCATGGCGAGCTTCTCCAACAGCACCGACCAGGCCGCCTGGGACATCCTCGTGGTCGACGGACTGTGGGGGTCTGCGGTGGGGCTGGCCTCGCTGTCCGGCCTGTGGCACCCCCAGGGCGGATGGCAGATCACCCCCAGCGGGCGCTGGGAGAACGCCAAGAACACCGTCAAGGACGGATGGATGGACGCGATGACCTTCATCGGCGTCCACGACGAACAGGGATGGGTGGCCGATGGCGCCGAGGGCACCAGGTGGGACCGCTGGACCACCAACATCGGCGCCAGCTGGGACCAAGCGGTGGAGGGGCACACGGCCTGGTCCAGGCGTGAGGAGGACCCGGAGTACACCGGTTCCACCAGCGTCCTCAACACCGCGCTGATGACCGTGGGCATCCCGCTCAAGATCGGCACGACCGTGCTGACGCTCGGGCCGGGCGGAGAGGCGATCACCCCCTCCAACCGGGACGGCTCCTACTCCGACGGCAACGGCCAGTCCTCCCAGACCGGCGGGCGCCTCCCGGTGGGCCCGAGCAGCCCGCTGCCCCAGCGCCTGGAAGAAGGAAGCACGCCGATCGGCGAACGCTTCCGGCACGACCTCACCCTGCTCCGCGAATCGCTCCTGGACCCCGACCAGTACCGCAACACGCCCCCATCCCGGCCGGATGCGCCCTCCCCGTCCCCGAACCGGCCCGTGGTCGGCGACGGCGGCGACCAGCCCTCCCCGACCGCACACCAGCGCGGCGACACCCCGCAGGGTCAGGGAGAGGGCCCTTCGCCCGACCGCCCCCGTGCTGAGGCCCCGGACGCTCCGAGAAGGCCCGCCCAGGAGTCCGAAGCCCCCGCGCCGACCACCCGCCCGGACACCGAGGGACAGCGCGGCGACAACGCCGAGCAACGAGCCGAGGACGATCCCGAACGGCGTCCTACGAGTCGTACGGACGATGACGGGACTGACGGTCAGGGCGACGACCGCCCCGTGCGGCGTGACGACGCTCCGAGTGAAGAACCCGCACGTCCGGAAACCGCCACCGGCGGTGGTGAGGGCGGCGGAGACCAGCCGCCCCGGGACCGCACCGCCACCGGTGGGGATGATGGCGGTGTTGATCGCAGTGGCGACTCTGATAATCAGTCAAGCGAACCGAGAGATGAAGGTTCGACAAGACATCAAGGAGAGCAAAGCGATCCGACAAGGTCAGGTCGAAGAGAATGGACAGCCTCGTCCGATATTGAAGGACCAGCGAGAGATAAGGTACTGAGGGAGCCTCACCCGAGGCACACCATGGGTGGTGTAAAGCATGGTCAGGTGAAGGCTGAAAATAGTCTCGTACTCCCAGATACTGTTAGCGCGATGAGGATCGATATTGGTGAGATTGCTTCTGGGGGGGCTGAATTTGACGCTAAAACTCAACAGTACCAGGTGAACGGGCGAACGTATGGAATCGAGCCTTCTGGTACGGTTTTCCCCATATCTGGACCTGGTATTGTGCAGCTAGATAGAATTGCATATGGTGCACTGAAGCACATCGCTCGTGCGGGCGGTGACATGAGTAAGTTGCAGAGGATGTTCGATAACGATCCAAAGTTTAGAGACAATCCAGATTCGGTCACCCTTGCAAGAAAGATATACGAGGAGTATGGATGATGTACAACCTTCTTCTGGCTGGGATTTTTGACCCGGTTGGATTGCGTGAGGGTTTGGCCAAGGTGTTTGATCTCCCTGTTTTTCGCATTGATGTGGTGGATGAGGAAGAGGTTGAAACTCGTAACTGGGATGCCTGGGTGTCTGCCGAGTTCTCGATGGAGAGTGGGGATGTGTTCTATTCTCTGGGCGTCTATGCAACTGAGGATGTAAAAGAAAAGCCAAGCGAGGAGGAGCTTTCTCTAAGGCTGTCTGGTTTTCTGAATACTGTCATTCTGTTCCCTGCAGAGGAAAAGTACCCCAGTCTCTGGAGGGTTGCGACGCCTAGAGATGAAGTCGCATATGCTCGCCTTCGAGAGCCGGAGGATGATGCTGAAGTTTTCAGGATTACAGATGTTGAAATCCCTGTTCCCGAACTTCCCGAAGCAAGTATTTCGAGGTTTCCGGAAGTTATCAAGGTACTCCAGCTTCCGACGCCGATAGTTGACTCCTATATTCCCCGCGAAGCGGAGGGCAGGCTTTGGGAGATTCGTGGTCTCGCTGTGAATTGGGAGCGCCTTACGGTGCGCATGGCGACTGGGTGGCCACCGAGTGCATGGTATCCGGCCTCCATGTATGAGGAAGACCTTCGATTCAGGGATAAAGTGCGAAAACTTGCGCAGAATATATCTGATGATGATCGCGGGTTGGTTCTTGAAATGTTGGACGAAGTGGATGGTGTATACCGTGGAATGACCGTCGAGGATGGAGGTCGGGCCCTTGTTGAAGCGTGTCATCTGTCTCTAGGTGATTTCGTGGGTCGCCCTTGGTACTGGTTGCGCCGGCCATGTGAACTACCTTGGAATGCTGAATAAATTACCCGTTGCCCGGTCTGGTGATTGATTGGCTCTTCTGGCTTCCACCGCCATCGCGGGGGCGGGGGGATGGCCGACACCGCTTCCCGTGAACGCCGCTCCCTGGGCTACCGGCTGACGGGTGAGCGATGTGGCGAGCGCTCTTCTCTTGCCCCTGGGGAGGAGAAAACCCTGGGGTGCGGGTCTTTGGCGGCAACAGGTTCGGGGAGCTTGCCTGCTCAGGAACAGTCGAACCAGTGGGCCACGGGACGTTCCGGACACGACCGGCATTCGAAGACGTACACACCGCCGGCGTCTCCCAGCATCAGTCCGGCGGGGTTCTGCGCCGCGCGGGCCCGCTCCGAACTCCACGGCTCCTCGGCACCGACGGACTCCCGGTCTTCGACCGGGAGCCAGGTGCACCAGGTCGCCCCGTCGTACTCCCAACTGGACACGGTGAGGAGGTGGTCCATCCGCCGCTCGCACCAACCGCACTCCGGCCACACCGGTTCCTGGGTCCAGCCGGGATACCCTCCCAGTTTGATGCCGGGCGCTTCGGCGAGGTGGTACTGGTAGTGCCAACCCGTCTCCCGCTCCAGCCGGTCCAAGCGCGCCCCCAGCATGTCGAAGAGGTCCTTCGGGAGCTCCAGGCCGGGGTACTCCACCACCTGCTCGGGATGGACCGCGCAAGGATCGGGAACGTAGTACTCCGAAGCCTCTGCGTGCGGTGCGGGCGTCTCCCTCACCTCCTTCACGGAGTCCGCGCTGCGCCAGTGCACCTGCGGCAGGGGGCAACGGGGACTGCCGTGGTCGTAGGGGCACCAGAGCACCTGCAGGAGGTCGCATCCCGGCGGGAACGGAAGACCGGGGGCGTCCGTGCGGTGAACCTGCACCACGGGTACGAGGCAGACCTCCCCCTCGTAGGGTGTGTCGCTGTTCCTCTCGTAGTGCTCCGCGTCGCACACGGGCCAGGGCTCGTCGGCCGGCCACAGGAGAGGTCCGCCGACGGAACTGTCGCGGAACGAGGGCCGACCGGCGCGCGGATGGAGCCGTACCGCCTCCCTGCGCAGAGGACGCAGTTCGGGGAAGAGCGCCTCGACGTCCACGGGGCGGGGTGGGGTGCGGCGGGTCACGTGGGTCACTCCCGTGTCGGCCTTGTCGGATGCGGAAACCGTAGTGACCGGGTCCGACAGCCGACCGACCGACGGCTGCGGCGGTCGGCGCCCGGGTCCGGCATCGGAAGACGCGGATCATCCCCGGGCCGTTGATCGCGGGCGGCCCTCAGACGCCGAGCCAGGTGTGCAGGCGGTTCGCCAGCCAGGCGGGGTTCTGCAGCGGGAGGCCGTGTCCGCATCCCTCGACGATCTCCAACTCGCTGTGGGGGAGGGCCCGGCGCAGCGTCTCGGCCGACTTCCTCATGAAAGTGCGCTCCCCGGCCCCGGCGAGAAGGAGCGCCTCACCGGCGAAGGCCGACCACCCCGCGGGCACGGTGAAGCGGATGTTCTCGCTGACGGCCGCGAGCAGCGTACCCCTGGACACCGTCGAGGAGGTGCGGAGGTAGTCGTCGAGGAGCTCTGGCGGGATGAAGAGCTCCTTCGCCTGCAGCCGGGCGAACCTTTCGTGCTTGGCCAGCCCGGCGGTCGCAGCGAGCAGGGCGAGGACCAGGCGCGGGGCCGGTGAGGGGACGGCCTGCGCGCTCACGGCCGCGACCCGGTCGACCAGGTCCGGTCGGCGGGCGGCGAGCAGGACCGCCAACTGCGCGCCGAGGGAGAACCCGACGACCGCGGCGGGCGTCGCCGCCTCCTTCTCGAGCAGCGACTCCAGTTCTGCGACCGCCTGCTCGTGCGACCGGTAGGCCGTGTCGGCGCTGCGGTCGTGTCCGGGAAGATCCGGTACGAGGAGCCGGAGCCCCGGGTCCAGGTGCGCCCTCAGGGGCTCCCACATCCACCCTGCGACGCCGCCGCCGTGCAGGAGCAGCACGGGCCTGTCCTCTACGCGGCCGAATGTCCTCATGTACACGTGCGTTCTCATTCCCGGAGGGCGGAGCGGTCGGGCGCGGGGGGCGATCCGCCGGCTCGAAGGTCGCGGCCATTATCGCGTCGGGGCCGCGCTGCCGGACCAGGACCTGTCCCGAGTTCTGATCACGAGGGGGCGTTCGCCCCTCGAAGGAGTGCCCGGACGACCGGCACGGTCCCGTGGACGTGGTGATGGCCCGGGCCGCCGTCCGCGGGGGCGCCGACGCAGGCACCGCCCGGGCCGCCGTCCGGTCGTGCGCCTTCCGGGGCGGACAGCCGCTCCCGTCGACCCCTCACGCGTGAAGGTCGGCCATGACCAGGTAGGCGTCGCCGGGCAACGCGTCGAGGAGCGCGTTCGTGCGGCGCAGGTACTCGCGCCGTGCCTGCCGCGCTTCGGGGCCGGCACCGGTCCCGGGCAGGTGTTCCACGGCGTACCAGGTTCCGTCCGTGTCGATGAGGGCCCATCCCGGTACCGCGCCCCGACGTGCCTGTTCCACGAACTCCTCCCGGGGTGTGGAGTAGTGCTCGACCGCGCACCCGGCGAAGTGCGTGAGTCCGGCTCCTCTGAGCTCCCGGACGGCGTCCTGGGCGTGGTAGGCCTTCATGGCGGCCGTCCGTTCGGCCTGGGCGGTCCTCCCCGCCGGCGTCCGGACGTGCGCGGCCGTCGCCCCGGGGCGCGTCCGCTCGGCCCTTTCCCCGCCCCGCGGGAGGAACGCGCGGAGCGTCTCGGCGTCGGGGTGGCGCCGGAGTATCCCCGTGGCGCGGTCCCACCTGTCGGCCGCCCTCCCGGCCGCCGCCTCGCGCTGCGCGTCGAGGTCGAGCAGGGATGCGGGCGCCGCCGTCACCATGCGGGGTTCGCCGTCCTCGGCGGGCAGGACCCGGGGGTCGTCGGGGTCCGTGCACAGGAACGCGTTCTCGAACCGGCCTCCGATCATCCACCGGTCCCACCAGCGGCCGGGCGGGTCCGTGTCCTCGCCCGCGTAGTCGGGTTCCCCCAGCAGGGGGAGCAGCTCCCGCAGGAGCACCTCGCCCGGGGCGGCGCCCGCCGAGGTGTCGGGCGGCTTCGGCAGGACCACGACGACCTGGTAGTGGGACACGTTCGCCTCCTGGGGGTTTTCGGTGGGCGGAGCAGGATCGCACGGACCCACGACACGACGGCTTCCCCGACGGTCTCGTGGCCACCGGTCGAGAGCTCCGTTCGCAAGGCGTCCGCGGCGCTGCGGGCGAGGAGCGGTCGTGTCGCCGGCCGACACCGGATCCAGGGCCGCACACGACCACAACCGGGTTGACCTGCGCACTCGGAGGGCAGGCCGATACGGGACACGCCGCCCCGACTCGACAAGCAAGTGGTTACTTGCCTATCATGGTGGCCGTGGCCGACCAACTCTTCAAAGCTCTGGCCGACCCGACTCGCCGCACCATCCTCGACGAGCTCACGGAGAAGTCCGGGCAGACGCTGTTCGAGATCTGCTCGCGGCTGAGCATGAGGCACCGGCTCGGCATCTCGCGCCAGGCGGTCTCCCAGCACCTCGCCGTGCTGGAGTCCGCAGGGCTCGTCGAGACCAGGCGGGAGGGCCGCTACAAGTTCCACGACCTGAACACGGCCCCGCTGCGGCACATCGCCGAGCGGTGGCCCCTGCCAGACGCATCCGGACCGGAGGGGAACACCCCATGAAGATTCACATGACCAGCGTCTTCGTCGACGACCAGGCCCAGGCCGAGCAGTTCTACACCGAGGTCCTCGGCTTCGTGAAGAAGCACGACGTCCCGGTGGGCGAGAGCGACCGGTGGCTGACCGTCGTCTCGCCCGACGAGCCCGACGGCACCGAGCTCCTCCTCGAGCCCGCCGCCCACCCGGCCGCCAGGACCTACCGCGACGCCCTGGTCAAGGACGGCATCCCGCTCGCCCAGTTCGCCGTCCAGGACGTGCAGGCGGAATACCAGCGCCTGCGCGGCCTCGGCGTCCGCTTCACCCAGGATCCCCTGGAGATGGGACCGGTCACCACCGCCGTCCTCGACGACACCTGCGGCAACCTGATCCAGATCGCGACCGTGCCGCAGTAGGCGGCGACCCGCGTGCGCAGGGCCGCGGGCGGCGACCCGCC
>NZ_JBSHDN010000093.1:0-25605 GCF_053616335.1 Nocardiopsis sp. NPDC055824 | reverse complement strand
CGGCCGGGACCCGCCACGGGTACGGGATCAGCGGGGCCGGGGGCCGTGTGTCGCGCCGGCCACGCCCGCGGTCGGCGCGCTAGCCGAGTTCGGCCATGACCTCGTCGGGGATGTCCGCGTTGGTGAAGACGTTCTGCACGTCGTCGGAGTCCTCCAGCGCGTCCACGCACCGCATGACCTTCTTGGCGGTCTCGGCGTCGACCGGGACCTCCATGGTCGGCAGGAAGCTGGAGTCGGCGGACTCGTAGTCGATGCCGGCCTCCTGGAGCGCGGTGCGCACCTGCACCAGGTCGGTGGCCTCGCAGACGATCTCGAACGCCTCGCCCAGGTCCTCGACCTCCTCGGCCCCTGCGTCCAGCACGGCGAGGGTGACGTCGTCCTCGGTCGTCCCCTCCTTGGGGACGATCACGACGCCCTTGCGGTTGAACATGTACGACACCGATCCGGCGTCGGCCATGTTGCCGCCGTTGCGGGTGACCGCCACGCGCACCTCGGACGCGGCGCGGTTGCGGTTGTCGGTCAGGCACTCCACGAGCAGCGCCACGCCGCCGGGGGCGTAGCCCTCGTACATGATGGTCTGCCACTCGGCGCCGCCGGCCTCCTCGCCGGAGCCCCGCTTGCGTGCGCGCTCGATGTTGTCGAGCGGCACCGAGTTCTTGCGCGCCTTCTGGATGGCGTCGTAGAGCGTCGGGTTCCCGTCGGGGTCCCCACCACCGGTACGCGCGGCCACCTCGATGTTCTTGATCAGCTTGGCGAAGAGTTTGCCGCGCTTGGCATCGATGACGGCTTTCTTGTGCTTGGTGGTGGCCCACTTGGAGTGGCCGCTCATGCATGTCCTTTCACGAGGTCGACGAAGAGGCGGTGGATGCGCGCGTCGCCGGTCAGTTCGGGATGGAAGGACGTGGCCATCAGGCCGCCCTGTCGTACGGCGACGATCCTACCGGCCCCGTCGGGGCCCGGTACGCTGCCGAGCACCGTGACCTCGGGGCCCGTCCGCTCCACCCAGGGCGCGCGGATGAACAGCGCGTCGAACGGCGCGCCGTCCAGGCCGTCGATGTCCACGGACGCCTCGAAGGACTCGGTCTGGCGCCCGAACGCGTTGCGGCGGACCGTCATGTCGATCCCCCCGACGGTCTCCTGCCCCTCGACGGCGCCCTCGACGCGGTCCGCCAGCATGATCATGCCCGCGCACGTGCCGTAGGCGGGCATCCCCGCCCGGACCCTCTTGCGCAGCGGTTCCAGCAGACCGTACCTGACGGCCAGCTTGGACATCGTGGTGGACTCCCCGCCGGGGAGGACCAGGCCGTCCACGGTGTCGAGCTGGTCGGGGGAGATCACCTCGGCGGTGTGCACGTCCAGCGTGTCGAGGACGCGCAGGTGCTCGGCGACGTCGCCCTGGAGGGCGAGGACTCCGATGGTGGGTCTGCTGGTCACGAACGGCCTCACTCGTCGGCTGAGGGGGGAGCGGGGACGGGGAGGGCGGGAGGCGGCACCGGCGCGGGACCGCCTCCCGCCCGGGGCGCCGGGGCGCCCGGGTCTACCAGCCGCGTCCGGCGTAGCGCTGGGCGTCGGAGAGCTCGTCGAGGTTGATGCCGACCATGGCCTCGCCCAGACCGCGGGAGACGCGGGCGATCACGGCGGGGTCCTCGTAGTGCAGGGTCGCCTGCACGATGGCGTCGGCGCGCCGGGCCGGGTCGCCGGACTTGAAGATGCCCGAACCCACGAACACGCTCTCCGCCCCGAGCTGGCGCATGAGGGCGGCGTCGGCCGGGGTGGCCACGCCGCCCGCGGAGAACAGCGGAACGGGGAGCCTGCCCAGGCCGGCGACCTCCTTGACGATCTCGAACGGGGCGCGCAGCTCCTTGGCGGCGCCGAAGAGCTCGGCCTCGTCCAGGGTGCCCAGGCGCTTGATCTCGGAGCGGATGGACCGCATGTGCCGGGTCGCCTCGACCACGTTGCCGGTCCCGGCCTCCCCCTTGGAGCGGATCATGGCCGCGCCCTCGGCGATGCGGCGCAGCGCCTCGCCGAGGTTGGTCGCCCCGCACACGAAGGGGACGGTGAACGCCCACTTGTCGATGTGGTAGGCCTCGTCGGCGGGGGTGAGCACCTCGGACTCGTCGACGAAGTCGACGCCGAGGGACTCCAGGACCTGTGCCTCGACGAAGTGCCCGATGCGGACCTTGGCCATGACCGGGATGGAGACGGCGGCGGTGATGCCGTCGATCATGTCCGGGTCGGACATGCGGGCGACGCCGCCGTCCCTGCGGATGTCGGCGGGGACGCGCTCCAGGGCCATGACCGCGACGGCGCCGGCGTCCTCGGCGATCTTGGCCTGCTCGGGCGTGACGACGTCCATGATGACGCCGTTCTTGAGCTGCTCGGCCATGCCTCGCTTGACGCGCTGGGTACCGACCACTGCCTCGGTGCTGTTCGATGCGTTGTTGGCCACGGTTGTGGACTCCCGTTCGTCGAGTTGCCGCTGGGGGCCTGCGGTCGCCGGGCAGCGGGGGCGGCGGCCGCGCGGTGGCACGCGGGCACCGTCGGTGCCGCGCACCCCGGGTCGACCAGCCCCCCATCCTAGTTCCACCCCCTTTCGGGGGCTTTGGCCAGATCGGTGGTTTCCCGGACCGGGGTTCTACAGGGTGTCGGGGCGGGCGGCCGGGGGCGCGGTCCGGGGCGGACGGTCGTCGATCTCGAAGTAGTCCGGCAGGGGCGCGGTGCCCGCCAGGCGGAACACGCGGACGATCCTGGAGCGGCGCGCCCGGCGGGTGTCGGAGACGGCGTCGTTGTAGAAGGTGCGGGCGATGTGGACGCCCTTGGCCGCCGCCTCCACCTCGGCCCGCACGGGGGGCGCCGACGCCGCGCCCCCGGGCCCCGCTTCCTCGACGACGTCCCGCAGGACCCGGGAGAGCCTGCTCTCCGCGAGGTCGAGGCGCCGCTCCCCCGCCTCGCCGGCCGCCGCGACCGCCTCCTCCAGCGCACGGGCCCCCGCCCGCGGAACGCACCCGGCCCCCGCCAGGGCGAGCACGGCGGACCGGCGGCGCGCCAGCGCGCCCTCCAGCCCCGCGCGGGCCACGTCGACCCGGTGGTGCAGGCGGTGCAGGCGCGTGGCCCTCCAGGACAGGTAGAACCCGAACAGCGCCAGGGCCAGGACCGCCCAGGCGACCACGGCGGCGAAGAGGACGTCCTCGATCAGGGCCGCTCACCCCGATCCGCGGTTCCGGTCCCGCTCACACCGACCCCCTCCGCAGCAGAGCCGTGGCGCGGGGCCCGGTGTCCAGGCGCACCCCCGGGCGGCGCCCGTCACCGGTCCCCTGCCCCGCGAGCACCGTCTCGTACACGTGGACGACGTCGGCGGCGACGGTCTCCCAGTCGTAGGCGCGCACCGCCCTGCGGGCGGCCGCCGAGAGGGCGCGGCGCCGTTCCGGGTCGTCCAGGAGCGCTCCCGCCCGCTCCGCCAGGTCGGCGGGGTCGCCCGCGGAGAACAGGTCTCCGGCGTCGCCCCCCTCCAGCACCGCGGAGAAGGCGGGGATGTCGCTGGCGACGATCGCCGCCCCTGACGCCATCGCCTCGGTCAGGACGATGCCGAAGCTCTCCCCTCCCAGGTTGGGGGCGCAGAAGACGTCGGCGGAGCGGTACGCGCGCGCCTTGTCGGCGTCGTCCAGGCGGCCGAGCGGTACGACGCGCTCCCGGAGCCCTGCGGGGACGCCGGCCAGCGCCGCCTCCCGGTCCCCGGGACCCGCGACCAGCAGTCGCAGGCCCGGGCGCGCGGGAGCCATCAGGGCGAAGGCGTCCAGCAGCACGGCCAGGCCCTTGCGCGGTTCGTCCAGCCTGCCGAGGAAACCGAGGGAGCCGCCCTCCCCGGGCCAGCCCGGCAGGGGGTCGGCGTGCTCGAAGGCCCGCACGGCGACCCCGTTGGGGATGAGCACGGCGTCCCCGCCGACGTGCTCCACCAGGGTCCGCCGGGCGGCCTCGGACACGGCGATGCGTCCGTTGATCTTCTCCGTCGCCGAGCGCAGGGCCCGGGAGCTCGCGGCCATCGCCCGCGAGCGGGGGTTGGACGTGTGGAACGTGGCGACCAGGGGGCCGTCCGCAGCCCAGCACGCCAGCAGGGAGACGCTGGGCGCCGAGGGCTCGTGGACGTGCAGCACGTCGAAACCGCCCTCGGAGATCCAGCGGCGGACCCGTGTCGCCGTGCGCGGACCGAAGCTGAGCCTGGCCACAGACCCGTTGTAGGGGACCGGGACCGGCCGCCCCGCGGGGACGAGGTGGTCGGGGAGCACGGCCGTCCCGGCGTCGCCCACCGGGGCGAGCACCGACACCTCGTGCCCCATGCCGGTCAGGGCCTCGGCGAGGTCCCCGACATGCTGCTGCACCCCGCCCGGGACGTCCCAGGCGTAGGGGCAGACCAGGCCGATCCGCATGTGCGCCTCACCCGTTCCGGCGCCCGGGGGGACGGAGGTCGGCGGCCCCGGCCCCCGGGCGCCGCAGTCGGTCCTGCTCGTGGTCGAGGCTGAACACCGGCTGGAGCATGTGCCAGTCCTCGGGGTGCTCGGCGATGGCGCCCTCGAAGACCCGGGCCAGCTCCTGCGCGGTGGCCTGGATCCGCGCGGAGCGCGTGGGCCCCTCCGCGACGGGGATCTCGTCGTGGACGCGGATGTTCCAGTACGGGCCGTCGTACCAGAGCGAGACCGGCATGAGTGCGGCCCCGGTGTTGAGGGCGAGCGCGGCGGGCCCCGAGGGCACGCGGGCGCGCTCCCCGAAGAAGTCCACCTCCAGGCCCGTGCCGTGGATGTCGCGGTCGGCGAGCAGGCAGACCAGCCCGCCGTCCCGCAGCCGGCGCGCCAGGGTCGCGACCGTGTTGCCTCCGCCGGTCAGCGGCAGCACCTCCATCCCCAGGGACTCGCGGTAGGCCGTGAACCGCTCGAACAGGCTCTCCGGGCTCAGCCGCTGGGCGACGGTGGTCAGGGGGGTGCCCCGGAGGGTGATCCAGGCCCCGGCGTGGTCCCAGTTGCCCATGTGGGGAAGTGCGGCGACCACGCCCCGGCCCGACCCGATGTGCTTCTCCAGGACCTCGATGCCGGTGGCCCGGGTGCGGCCGAGGATGTACCGCTCGTCCATCGCCGGCAGCCGGAACATCTCGTAGTAGTAGCGCATGTAGGAGCGCATGCCCGCCCGGGACAGCGCGCGCAGCCGGGCGTCGGTGGCCCCGGGGCCGAGCAGGCGGCGCAGGTTGCGCTCCAGGCCGCGCGTCCCGCCGTCGTGGGCGCGCCAGGAGCGGTCGGCCAGGTGCCGGAAGACGGCCCGGCCCGCCCCCTCGGGGGCGCGTCGGACCAGCTCCCAGCCCGCGGAGTAGGCCAGATCGGCCCAGCGTTCGTCCACGTCGTGCTCCCCGTCCTTTCCTCAGGCCCCGCCGACGGTGTCGTCGGTGCCCTCCGCCGTGCCTTCCGTGCTCCGGGTGACGTCGACGTAGGAGGGGTCGTTGAGGCGGGCCCTGGTCTCGACCAGGCGCTGGAGGACCGTGAGCAGGCTCATCCCGGCGAGCAGCCACAGGCCGCCGGCCAGGACGTAGGGCACGCCGAGCTCGCTGAGCCCCACGGCCACCAGGATGATCACCAGGCGTTCGGTGCGCTCGGCGACGCCGACGTCGCAGTTGACGCCCAGTCCCTCGGCCCGCGCCTTGATGTAGGACACCATGAAGCCGCTGATCAGGCAGAAGAGCGTCAGTCCGGCGAGCAGCGGGTCGTCACCGTCGCCGATGAACCACCAGAGCAGCCCGGCGAGGATGGAGGCGTCGGCCACGCGGTCGAGGGTGGAGTCGAGGAAGGCTCCGAACGCGCTGCCGCTGTCGTTGGCGCGCGCCACCGCGCCGTCGAGCATGTCGAAGAGCGCGAACACGGTGATGACGACCGAGCCCGCGTACAGCTGGCCGCGGGGGTAGAAGTAGAGCGCGCTGATGACGACGCCGGTGGCGCCGATGATGGTCACGAGGTTCGGTGTGAGGCCGATCCGGGCGAGGCTCCGTCCGAGCGGAGCGGTGACCCGGGAGGTGATGGGGCGAAGGATTCTCAGCATGGCTTCTTGTGATCGTAGGGCGGGAACGGCCCCGGGGGTGGGAACCGCGTCCGGTGGGGGTGGCGCGCCACCGGACCGCCCGGTGCCGGGCCGGGGGCGGCGCCGCGGCCGTGCGTTGTCGCGGCCCTGGGGCCGCCGCGCGGTCGGTGCTCGGGGCTGTCTAGTCGCGGGGCCAGTGGTCGGCCAGCTTCTCCCGGGTCTGCTCCAGCATCTCGGGCAGCACCTTGGTGCGGCCGACGACGGGCATGAAGTTGGCGTCGCCGCCCCAGCGCGGAACGATGTGCTGGTGCAGGTGGGCGGCGATGCCCGCGCCCGCCGCGGTGCCGAGGTTCATGCCGACGTTGAAGCCCTGCGGCCGGTAGGCCGCGGTGAGGGCGCGGATGCCGGCGCGGGTGAGCGCGGCGACGTCCGCGGTCTCGTCCTCGTCCAGGCCGGTGTACTCCGAGACGTGGCGGTAGGGGCACACCATCAGGTGGCCGCTGTTGTACGGGTAGAGGTTGAGGACCGCGTAGGCGCTCTTGCCGCGGGCGACCACGAGTCCTTCGGGGTCCGTGAGCGCCGGGGCGCGGCAGAAGGGGCAGCCGTCCTCGGGGCGGGAGCCGGTGGGCTTGCCCTCGCCCTTGATGTAGGCCATCCGGTGCGGGGTCCACAGGCGGTCCCAGCCGTCGGGGGAACCGGTTCCCGCTCCGGGGGCGTCCCACTGGTCGTCCCGCCCGTCCTCGGCACCGTTCATGGGTCGTCCGTTTCCGTCGCCTGACCGTACTCTCCGCGTCCCCAGCATAGGAGGGCCCGCGCGCGGGCGTGCCGCCGTGCCGCGGGGCGGCGGCCTCCCCGGGAGGCGCCCCGGCCCGCCCGGTTCGCGGCCCCGGTCGCGTTCCCGGACCGGCGGGAGGGGCCGTGTCCTGCCCGTCCTCCCCGGCCCGGGCCCCTACAGCCCGAGCAGCGTGCGCAGGTGGCGCGGGGGCGGGGAGCCGTGGGCGAGCATCGCGTCGTGCCGCTCGCGCTCGCTGAGCGAGGGGCGCGCGGCGGCGAGGTCCCGGGCGATGTCGGACACCTCCGCGTAGCCCACGTAGTAGGTGGACAGCTGCGCGCTGGTGAGCTGGGCCCGGCGCCACTTGCCCACCGCCTCGCCCTCCTCCTGGTGGCCCCGCCGCGTCAGCAGGGAGATCGCCTCGGCCTCGGCCAGGTCGCCCGTGTGCAGGCGCACGTCCAGGATCGCGTTGAGGATCATCCGCAGGCGCATCTTGAGCTGCACCAGGCGCAGGGCCAGGTTCTCCCGGGGGTCCTCGGCCCAGCCGTGCCGGGCGAGGAGCTCCTCCGCGTAGACCGCCCACCCCTCGATGAAGGTGCCGCTCCACAGGACGTTGCCGACCCGGGTGCCGCCGGTGTGGCGCGCCGCGTGGGCGAGCTGGAGCGCGTGGCCCGGCACCGCCTCGTGGACCATGAGGTTGCGCAGCATGCTCGCGTTGTACTCGCGGAAGAACGACGCCCGGCGCTCGGCCGGCCAGTCGGCGGGCGGCGGGGCGACCGCCACCAGCGTCGGCCGCTCCAGGACCGCGGGGTCCAGCGGGGTGGGGACGACCGCGCCGAAGGCGTCCCTGGAGGGGGGCGCGGGGAGGCGGGCGGGCGGGTCGCAGTAGGCCACGGCCACGCCCCTGCGCGACTCGGGCATCGGGATGATCCGGACGGGGTCGTCGTACACCGTCACCAGGTCGAGCCCGCGCACACGCCCGTCGAGGTGCATGAGCGCGTCGGCGCAGGCCGGGCGCACGGTGTCGGCGTCCGTGGCGTTCTCCGCGGCGAGCGCCGCCAGCACGTCCGCCACCTGGCCCTCGCGGCGGGGCCGGCCCTCGTACTCGGCGGCCGCCTCGGCGATCGCCTCCTCCGTGGCCAGCAGGTCGCTCTCGGCGCGCACCAGGAGCGCGTCGGGCGACAGCTCGGAGTCGAGCGTGTACCAGAGCTGGGCGGCGAAGTCCCGGGCGCCCAGCCGCGGGTCCGCGGTGGCCCCCTCCATCCGGCCGCGGAGCCAGTCCGCGTACTCCTCCACCGCGGCCAGGGCTGCCAGGCGCTCCGGTTCGAGCCGGGAGGGCGCCGACGGCTCCTGTGCGGCCAGCGCGGGCACGCCCGAGGCCAGCATGGCCCTGGCCCCGTCGAGCTGCGCCAGGGCCGTCTCGACGTGCACACGGGGCATGCCCGGTCCCTCGGACAGGCGGGCGCGCGCGGTGGCGAGGTAGTCGGGCAGCGCGGCGCAGCGCGAGGCCAGGGCGGCCAGGCGCTCGGAAAGGGGGAGGGTGTCGCGCTCCAGGAGGGCGTAGAGGGCCTCTCCCGGCGAGTACAGGAGCGGGTCCCACGTGCGGGGCCGCAGCTCGGTGGTGTGCCACAGGTCCGCGCTGATCCTCGACCGCAGGACCTCCAGGTCGACCAGGTCGCCCGCGGGGACGAGGTCGCCGTCGATCTCGTCCAGGGAGCCGAGGGCGTCGGTGAGCACCGCGACGCGGTGCGCGTCGGCCTGCGCCGACAGGTCGGAGAGGCGGGCCGCGCCCCGGGGGTCGCCCAGGTCGAGCGCCCACTCGGGGGCGTCGTCGAGAAGGAAGTCGAGCACCCGCTCGGCCACCTCGCGGAACCGCCGTGTCATCGCCTCTGCGCCGGGCTGGGAGGAAGAGCTCATCCCGCCATGATGCCAGCACGGACGCCCGGTTCCCGCGTCGCGGGAACCGGGCCGTGCTCTGTGCGGGACCCCGGCCCGGGTTGGCCCAGAAGCCTGCGGGCTAACGCCAGGAGTTCTGACCGCCCGTGGAAGTGGGCTGTCCTGCGGCGCCCTCGGGGTCCCCCACCGTGATGGCGTGCTCGACGAGGGTGATGAGCGTCGACTTGGTGGAGGCCTTGTCACGGGCGTCCACCTGGACGATGGGGATCTCCGGGCTGAGCGTCAGAGCGTCCCGGACCTCGTCCGCGGCGTGGGGGTAGTAGCCGTCGAAGCCGTTGATCCCCACGATGAACGGCAGGCGCGCCTCCTCGAAGTAGTCGATCGCCGGGAAGCAGTCCGCCAGGCGGCGGGTGTCCACCAGCACGACGGCGCCGATCGCACCCTTGACCAGGTCGTCCCACATGAACCAGAACCGGTGCTGTCCGGGTGTGCCGAACAGGTACAGGATCAGGTCGGAGTCGAGGGAGACGCGGCCGAAGTCCATCGCCACGGTGGTGGTCTGCTTGTCCGGCGTCTTGGCGAGGTCGTCCACCCCGACGCTGGCGCTGGTCATGACCGCCTCGGTGGTCAGCGGCACGATCTCGGAGACGGAGCCAACGAATGTCGTCTTCCCGACACCGAAGCCCCCGGCGACGACGATCTTGACCGACGTCATCGCGTTCCCCCCAGCACCGCCTTCCTCGGCTGGGCTAGAGCTTGCGAAGTCCACTGAGCACCCTTTCAAGCAGGTTGGTGTTGGGACGGGCTTCGTTGTTGAGCGAGGACCTGATCTGGACCAGTCCCTGCTCGGACATGTCCGCCACAAGCACCCGCGCCACGCCGAGCGGCATCCGCAGCAGCGCGGAGATCTCCGCCACGGAACGCCATTCCCGGCACAGGTCGCTGATCGCCTGCCATTCGGGCGTCAGCGTCCCAGACTCGTTACGGGCCGCGGCGGTCGCCGAGATCAGAGCTTCCAGGGGAAGCTGCGACTTCGGCTTGGTGCGTCCCTTGGTGACCGCGTAGGGGCGGACCAGAGAACTGGGCGCGCTCCCCGCCGCGGGTCGTTGTTCGTACTGTTGTTGGATTGGTCGAGGAACATCTCCGCCGCCCGGCACGGCCGGCGTCCCCCCGGTGGGGGGTCCGCCCGGCTGTTGTCCGAACCACGAGGCGCTCCCGGCATCTCTACTGTGAGGTGCCACCACTTCCTCCTGTCGGTGGTGGATCAGTGGATTCCCGAGGTGCGCGCCGTTGGTGTCAGCGCCCGCCCCGCCCGCTCGACGAGCAGGGTCATCTCGTACGCGACCAGGCCGAGGTCGCTCTCCGCCGCCGCCAGGACCGCGAGGCAGGAGCCGTCGCTGATGGCCATGATGAGCATCAGCCCCCGCTCCATCTCCACCACGGTCTGGGCGACCGCCCCACCTTCGAACACCCGGGCCGCGCCCTGCGTCAGGCTCGACAGACCGGAGGCGATCGCCGCCAGCTGGTCGGCCCTGTCAGCCGGGAACCCCGCCGACGAGGCCAACGGAAGGCCGTCTGAGGAGACGACGATCGCGTGGGCGACGTCAGGGACCCGGTCGGCAAAGTCAGTGATCAACCAGTTGAGTTCATTCACCTGTCGACTCATCTGATCTCCTGTCCAATTCGCCGGCTTGGTCTCTCGGCACTGCTACCGCCGGCACGGCATGTGACAGCACTGCCTCTAGGAACTGCCCGGCCCCTCCCGTGGGGGTGGCCGGGAGTCTGGTGTTCTGCTCTGGTCAAGCCGTGGGTGCGGCGCGTCCGAGAAGCTCGGTAGATGCTATTGCATCCGGCTTCCCCGAATAAGGGGGACCCCGTCCCACCAGGTTGCACTGGGGTCACTCCTCCGTACCTTCGCCGAGCTGGTTCCGGCCGTCGCGGACACCCTTCTGGAAACCAGAGAAGCGGTTTCGGACACGGTCCGCACTACGAGTGGGCATCTGCTTGAAGTTCTCCGGCTTGGGGGCTGTTCCTGGGACAAGGTTTGCCTTGGGAACCCGTTTTGGCAAGCCCGACGTGGTGAGGCCGCCCGCGAGCGGCTCGGCTGCGGTGCGCGCGGCCTTCCAGCCGCGGTCGGCCGCGGAGTTCCACTCCTGCTCGGAACGGGTGTCCTGACCGTTCGCCGCGGGCTGGGGGCGCTGGGCCGACCGGGTCGGCTGCGCCCGGCGGTCCTGGTTCGGGTCGACCTGCTGGATCGGACCGGTCTCGGTCGTGTCCACGGTGGGCCCGCCTGTGCGGCGCTTGAACCAGTTGGACTCGATCGCGTCGAAGATCGGCAGCGAGTCGTTGTCCTCGCCCGACGGGCTCGGCGGCACGACGGTGTTGTTCGGCCCCTGGGTCCCTCCGTAGCGGCGGGAGAGGTAGGCGGTGGAGCCGTAGCCCTCGCGCGTGTCGCCGCCGCCCGAGCGCCAGTTCCCGGTCTCGTTGGACGAGGGGGCCTGGGGCTGCTGGGTTCCGGCGTTCCAGTCGGAGGCGACGGCCGGGAAGGTCTCGGTGTCGTCCCCTCGCGCCGGGGCCGCAGGGCGCTCGTGGGCCCCCGCGTCGCGGCCCGCGCCCTCGTCCCTGCCGAAGACGCTCCGTTCGGACTGTCCGCCGCTCTGCGACGCCGACCCGGTGTTGCCGAAGGCGTCGTAGGAGTCGGCGGCCCCGGCCGGGCGCCGGAAGGCGCTGGTGTCGGTGACGGGACGGCGGAAGGACCCGGTGTCGGCGGGACGGCCGAACGCTCCGGTGTCGGAGGAGCGGTCGGCGGACCCGTTGTCGCGGAAGGGCGAGTCGCTCCCCGCGTCGGAGCGGGGGGCCGGGTCGAAGAGGCTGCGTCCGCCGGTCTCCGGCTTCGGGCCCCGGTCGTCGTCCTCGGGCGTGTCGTAGGGGTCCACGACCGGTCGGCCGTTGGCGCCGGCGTCCGCCCCGGTGGTCCCGGAGCCCTTGGCGGTGCCCCAGACGTCGGAGCCGCTGCTCTGCCAGAGGTCCTGGCCGCTGGGCGGGTGCTCGTCGGAGCGGACGGTGCCGGGCTGGCGCTTGGGCAGTCCGCCGAAGTCGCCCGCGCCGGAGTCGGCCCCCTGGGTCTGCCAGGGGTCGCCGGGCTCGCTCGCCGCCGGGCTGGAGGCGAAGGCCGCCTGGGCGTCGGCGAAGGTGTCCGGCGCCCCGGAGGTGAGCTCGGGCCGGCTGTCGGCCACGCCCAGGGCGTGCTGCCCCTCGACGGGGGTGATCAGCAGGTCCGGCGGGAAGGTGACGTGGGCGGTGGTACCGCCGCCGTGCGCCTCCTCGAGACTGAGCTTGACGCCGTGGCGGTGGGCCAGGCGGGAGACCACGAACAGGCCCATGCGGCGCGAGACGGCGACGTCGATGACCGGCGGGGCGGCCAGGCGGGCGTTGATCGCCGCCAGGTCCTCCGGGGCCATGCCGATGCCGCTGTCGGTGACGTCGACCTGCACGCCGCCGTTGTCGAGGGTCTTGGCGCTGACCAGGACCTCGGTGTCGTGCGGGGAGAACGAGGTGGCGTTCTCCACCAGCTCGGCGACGAGGTGGATGACGTCGTTGACGGGGCGGCCGAGCACCGAGATGTGGGAGGGGGCGCGCACGTTGACGCGCTCGTACTGCTCGACCTCGGAGACCGCGCCGCGCAGGACGTCGACCAGCGGGACGGGCTGGGCCCACTTGCGGGTGTTGTCCTGACCGGAGAGGACCAGCAGGTTCTCGTTGTTGCGGCGCATGCGCGTGGCGAGGTGGTCCAGCTGGAACAGGTCGGAGAGCCGGTCGGAGTCCTGCTCGGACTGCTCCAGGCCGTCGATCAGGCGCAGCTGCCGCTCCACCAGGGTCTGGCTCCGGCGGGACAGGTTGACGAACATCGCGTTGACGTTGCTGCGCAGGGCCGCCTCGTCGGAGGCCAGGGTCAGGGCCACGCGGTGGACGTCGTCGAAGGCGCGGGCGACCTCGCCGATCTCGTCGTTGCTCTCGACCTCGATCGGGGTGACCTTGACCGCCTCGGGGACCGAGCCGGCCTCCTGCATCCGGTTGATCGCGTCGGGCAGGTCGCGCTCGGCGACCCGGCGGGCGCCGTCCTCCAGGGTGCGCAGCGGGCGCACCAGGGAGCGGACCACCAGGGAGGTGAGGACGAAGACGGCGAGAAGCACCAGGGCGACGACGAGGAGGTCGGTGAGGGCGCGCATCATGGCGCCGGCCCGCAGGTCGTTGGCCTCGGCGGCGATGCCCTCGGCGATCTCCTCCTCGACCGTCTGGAGGCGCTCCAGCGCGACGTCGGCGATGTCCTTGTACGCGTCGGGGCCGTCGTTGGCGGTCACACCGGTCAGCGGGTCGTCGCGCTCGGCGCGGTACATGACGCGCATGCGCATGGTGGAGACCTGGCTGACCTCCAGGCCGGTGAAGTGCTCGTCGAAGACGGCGCGCTGCTCGGTGGAGGCGGCCTGGACGAAGTTCGAGATCTCGTTCTCGTAGCGGGCGCGGCTGGAGTCGATGGCCTCGGAGATGCCGCCGGTCATCGAGTCGCGGGCCAGCGAGTGGCTCATCAGCGCCGTCTCGTACGAGAGCTGGTCGCGCGCGTTGGAGAGCGCGGTGAGCGTCCGGACGCTCTCGCGCAGGGCGGTGTCGCCGGTGTCGTCCGCGATCGTCTGGTTGAACTCGGTCAGCGCGCGGGAGACGGTGCGGTACTTGGTGACGACGGGGAGGACCGTGATGCGGGTCTCGTCGACCTCGGTGCGCAGGGCGTCCAGGGTCGCGATCTGGCTCCGCATGCCGGTGAGCCGGTTGTTGGCGAGGGAGCCCTCGACCTCGCCGATGTCGTCGAGCCGGGCCGTGAGGCTCTGCTGGAGGTCGCGGGTCGCGTTGCGCTGCTCCTCCATCTCCTGCCGGAGGTCGTCCGACCGCCGCGCGGGGTCGGCGTTGTCGGAGATGTACACCGCGCTCGCGGTGCGCTCGCGGCCCAACTGGTTGGCCAGCTGCACGATGAGGACGCCGATCTCGGCGCGGTCCTCGATGTGCGCGTGGGTGACGGTGGAGACCGCTGCCTCGTAGACCCTCAGTCCGCCGAGCGCGAGCGCCACGGCGGTGGGGATGACGATGAGGGCCACCAGCCGGGAGCGCACCCGCCAGTTGCGTGGCTGCCACCGTTTGGCTCTGCGCTGGGGCGCGGCGTCGGCGTTTTCGGCCTGCGCCGCCGCGCTCTGAGCGCTGGCCCCGTCTTTTGTCGCTCGTGTCGACACGGACCCTCGCAACCTTTCGTGTCACCGCCTCGAGCGGTTGGTTGGACCCCAGGGGCCGACCACTCCGGCCGAAGACTCTTCGGGGAAAAACGGTGGGGACCACGTGGGCCACCGAACCAGGAGCGGTGGGGAATGTGGGGAGATGTGAAGACTGTCCGCCGGACTCGCCTGGGAGGAGAGGCTGCGCGCACCCAAAAGCTTCAGGAGGTGCGCGTGCGGTGGATAGCGTACCAATGCGTGCGAAGGTATCGCTTCCGCCGTTTGACGGCGATGGACAAGATCATCTTCGTCCGCCTAGCAGCATAATGCCCTCAATGTCGGCATTATGGCTAATCCCCCAGGTCAGACATAGCGACCGAAACCCACTCAGGTGGCCAGGTAACTTTTTGGACACACCACCAGCTTCCCCATCAAGACTCCCCCGACATGACATCGTGACAAGACGTAGACGCAGGTCCTGAGGAGGAAGCGGAGATGCGTGCATCGCCTTGCCCCGGTGCGGCTACCGTGCGCAGCGGAACGCATTCGGACGGTCCGGTCCCAGGAAGGGAAGCCGCCTCCCGGAACCGGTCCATTTCGGTCACCGCCGCACTTCCGCTGGGTCTCCTGGCCCTTCTCGCCCTGTCCGCGACCCCGGGGGCCGCAGCCGACGACACGACCGGGGCGGCCACCCTCGGGGACGTGCGCGTCGAACTGGCCGAACTGCGCGCGGGCACAGAGGTCCTACGACAGGAGGCCCTCGGCAAGATCGAGCGCTACGCGGAGGAGAGCGAGCGCCTGGAGGAGTTGGCCGAACGGAGCGCCGAGGCGGCCGAGCGCGCGGACGCCGCCGGCGAGCGCGGCGAGGAGGCCAGGATCGCCGCCGCCCGCCAGGCGGCGGCCGTCTACATGGGCGCCGACGTGGGACCGGTGCACGCGTGGGGCGGGTCCGAGGGCCCCTCGGGCATGCTCGAACGCGGAGCCCTCCTGCACGTACTGGGGGAGCACAGGGCCGCCGAGCTGGACCGCGCAGGGGCTGCGCGGGTCGTGGCCGACACCGTCGACGGCCTGGCCGAGACCGCCGAGCGGGAGCAGGCGGAGGCGGTGGAGGCAGCGGCGGCGGCCCGCGAGGAGGCTGTGGAGGCCGTCACGGCCCAGGAGGAGCGGACCGCATGGCTCCTGGAGGAGCAGACCCGCCTGGAGGCCCGGCTCGCGGAGGTCGGCGACGCGGGGGGCAGGGAGCGGCGCCGTGAGGAGACCCTGCGCAACGCGCGCGCGGCGTTGTCATCCACCGATGGAGACAACGGTGAACGGAACAATGCCAGCGATGACAGAAACGGCCGGGAAGCGCGGCAATCGCCCGCCGCGGACACGGGGTGCGCGCGGGGGGAGGCCGCGGCCCATGCCAACGGCCGCATGCCGGAGTCGGTGCTGTGCCCCCTCCCCCAGCCCGGCGAACGGCTGCGGGCCGACGCCGCCGAGGCCTTCATAGAGCTCGACGGCGCCTACCGCGAGACGTTCGGCCGCCCCATGTGCGTGACCGACTCCTACCGCCCCTACCACGAGCAGGTGAGCCTGTTCCACGAGATGGTGCCCGGCATGGCCGCGCGCCCGGGCACCAGCCGGCACGGGCTGGGTGTGGCCGTGGACCTGTGCGGGGGCGTGCACGAGGCGGGGTCCCCCGAACACGAGTGGATGCTGGCCCATGCCCCCGGGTACGGCTGGGACAACCCGCCCTGGGCGCGCGGCGGGTTCGAGCCCTGGCACTGGGAGTTCACGCCCTGACGGCGGTCCCGGCCCCGGCGCCGCTCAGACCTGGGAGCCGACCCGGACCTCGAAGGTCCCCAGGACGCCCGCGTCCACGAACAGTTCGTCGTCCTCGTCCAGGCGCGGGGTGGAGACGGGCAGGAGGACGCGCATCCGGCCCGCTCCGGAGGGGCCCGACACCAGCCAGGCGTCGGCCGGGTCCGCGATCCCCCGGCCGACCTCCCTGTCGTCCACCGAGGCGCTCAGCTCCAGCGGCGCCCCCGGCACCTCGTCGGCGGTGGTCAGGACGGGCCCCAGGCTCAGCTGCACCGCGGCTCCGCCCTCGTCCAGCCACAGGCAGGCGGGTGTGTAGGCGCTCGCCGGACCGTCGCCGCCGGCGACGGCCGCCACGCCCACCAGCGCCGTCCGCGCGGCGGGCGGGACCGCGTCGTCCGAGCCCTGCACGAGCTCCGGGTGGATCTCCCACACCTCGCCGCCGACCAGGGCCGGCACCAGGGCCGTGGGGGTCACCGGTGCGCACATGCGCGCCTCCGGCTCGACGATGATCTCGACCGGCGCGGCGGCGGCCCGCCCGCCGGCCGCGGCCAGGGCGTCGCCGCCCGCCGCGAGCAGGTCCGCCAGGCCGCCGGGGTCGGGACTGCCCAGCACGTCCCCGTCCTCCAGCACCCCGACGCGCTCGCCCCCGCCACTCGGCGAGAGATAGGTCACCCAGCGCATGCGCTTCTCCTTTTCCACGCGGGAGCGGAAGCGCCTCAGAGGACAGCGGTCGGGCTGTGCTCCTTGCCCGTCCCGGCGCACCCCCGGCACGGCTCGTCGACCCTGAGCCAGACGATCACACCGCTCCCGTCCCGGTGCGGCCGCTCGGGCCGCCACCATCCCGTTCCGGAACAGAACCGGCACTCGACGCCGTCCTGGTCGCACCACCCGCACGACGAAATCGCGCACCGGGTGTGTGTCGGTCCCCGCATCGGCTCCATGCGCTCCCACCGTCTCCAGCGAAATCGCGACCAGCCTTGCACAGCGGTGGTACGCGAGTCCAGCCGGGCCGGGGGCGAACCGCCGGGTCAGAGGCGCTTCGCGGGGCGTCGCGGCGCGGGGTCAGCCGGACTCGCGCACCACCAGGTGGGTGTCGAGGGTGACCGTCTCGGCCTCGACCGTGCGGGGGATCGCCACGTCGACGAGCAGTCGCGCCATCTCCCGGCCCATCTGGACCGTGGGCTGGTGGATGGTGCTGAGCGGCGGGTCGCTGTGCTGGGCCATGACCGTGTCGTCGTAGCCCACCAGGGCCACGTCGTCGGGCACCCGCAGCCCGCGCTCGCGCAGCACGCGCATGCCGCCGATGGCCATCATGTCGGAGCCCGCGAACACGGCGTCCGGCGCCGGACCGGTGTCCAGGAGGCGCGCCATGGCCTCGGCTCCCCCCTCCACGCTGAAGTCCCCGCGGACCACGAGGCGCTCGTCCACCTCGATCCCGGCCGAGGCCATGACGTCGCGGTAGCCGCGAAGGCGCTCCTGGCCGGCGTTCATGTCCAGCGATCCGGTGATGGTGGCCACCCTGCGGTGACCGCGGTCCAGCAGGTACCGGGTGGCCGCGCGGGCGCCGCCGTAGTTGTCGATGTCCACGCAGTACGGGGCGGGCTGGTCCGGGGAGTGGGGGCGGCCGCCGTGCACGACCGGCACGCCCGCCTCGGCCAGGCGCGTGGAGAGCGGGTCGTCGCGGTGCTGGGACACCAGGAGCGCCCCGTCCACGTGGAACCCGCTGAGGTAGTCGCCCACGCGCTTGTGCTCGGCCTCGGTACGTGCCGTGGTCAGCATCAGCTGGAGGTCGCGCTCGTGCAGGACCGAGCTGACGCCGCGGATGATGTCGGCGAAGAAGGGGTCCGCGAACAACCGGTCGCGCGGTTCGGAGACGACCAGCGCGATCGTGTCCGTGCGCCGGGTGACCAGGGTGCGCGCGGCCTGGTTCGGACTGTAGCCCAGTTCGGCGATCGCGTTGTGCACGGCTTCCCGGGTGTGCGGACTCACCTGGGCGGAGCCGTTGATCACCCGGGAGACGGTACCGCGGCCGACCCCGGCCCGCTCCGCCACCATCTCCAGGGTCGGACGCTGCCGACCGCCACCGCTCTTGGCCACTTCGAGGCTCCCTCTGGGGTTCGTGTTCCGCCGCCCCGGGGCGGGCCCCGGGGCGGCGGTGTGTTCGACGGACGCTCTCATGGTGTCGTCCCGCCGGGAACGACGGTGTGGGGCGCCCCGGAGGACGCCCCACTGCCGTCCGCGGCCCACCGGGCCGCCGGCGCCTGTACGCCCGCGCCTACCGCTCGGGGAACCGGCCCGTCCCAGCAAGTGTGGCGTACCAGAGCCCGCTGTCCTTGACGGTCCTGCGCTGGGTCTCGTAGTCGACGTGCACGATCCCGAACCGGCGGGAGTATCCCCACGCCCACTCGAAGTTGTCCAGGAGCGACCATGCGAAGTACCCGCGCAGGGGGATCCCGGCGCGGACGGCCTCTCCGGCGGCCCTCAGGTGGCCCTCGTAGTAGTCGGTGCGCTCGGTGTCGTGGACCCGCCCGTCCTCGGTCACGGTGTCCTCGAAGGCGCAGCCGTTCTCGGTGACGTAGAGGTCGATGCCGCCGCTCTCACCGGCCAGGCGCTGGAGCACGTCGTACAGCCCGGTGGGGTCGATCTCCCATCCCATGTGGGTGACGGGGAGCCCCTGGGAGACGTGCACCTCCTCCGGGTCCGAGGCCAGCCAGGCGTTCCCGCCCTCGCCGCTGACCAGTTCGGGGTCCAGCCCCTTGGCGGAGGCGGCGACGAACTCCGGCGAGTAGTAGTTCACACCGAGGAAGTCCAGCGGCGCGGAGATGGTCTCCAGGTCTCCGTCGGAGACGAAGGAGAAGTCGCTGATCTCGGCGAGGTCCTCCAGGACGTCCGCCGGGTAGCGCCCCTTGAAGAGCGGGTCGGTGAAGATCCGGTTGCGCACCCCGTCCGCGCGGCGCGCGGCGCGGGCGTCGGCCGCGGTGGGGCCGTGGGGGCGGATGACCGCCTGGTTGTGGGCCAGCCCGACCTTGGCCGGGTGCCCCGTGGAGCGGATGGCCTCCACCGCCAGGCCGTGGCCGAGCAGCAGGTGGTGGGTGGCGGCCACGGCCTGGGCCGCGTCCTTGTGGCCGGGCGCGTGGTGGCCGTTGTGGTAGCCGAGGAAGGCCGAGCACCAGGGCTCGTTGATGGTCATCCAGTGGCCGACGCGGTCGCCGAGGGCCTCGGCGACGACCTGGGCGTAGTCGCGGAAGCGGTAGGCGGTGTCGCGGGCGGGCCAGCCCCCGGCGTCCTCCAGCGGCTGGGGCAGGTCCCAGTGGTACAGGGTCGCCCAGGGCTGGACCCCGGCCTCCAGGAGGGAGTCGACGAGGCGGTCGTAGAAGTCGATCCCGGCCTGGTTGACGGCGCCGGAGCCCTCGGGGACGATCCGCGGCCACGCCACGGAGAAGCGGTACGCCCCGAGGTTCATCTCCTTCATGAGCGCGACGTCTTCGGCGTAGCGGTGGTAGTGGTCGTCGGCGGGGTCACCGGTGTCGCCGCCCAGGACCTTGCCGGGTGTCTCGGCGAAGGTGTCCCAGATGCTGCGGCCCCGGCCGTCCTCGGTGGTGGCGCCTTCGATCTGGAACGAGGCGGTCGCCGCCCCCCAGAGGAAGCCCTCGGGGAAATCGTTGCGGTTGCTCACTTCTTCGGTACGCACCTTCCGTGACGAGGGGACATCGTTGTGGGAGCGCTCCCATAAAACAAACAGAGTAGTACCCCGATGTCAATCGACCGGATGCAGGCCGAAACCCAACCGTTACGCGGGGGCGCCTGCGCCGCGCGCGGGCGCCCCCGGGGGGGGCTCAGTCCTCGGAGGCCCCGCCGCCGACGGGGAGCACGATGCCCTCCCAGCGCTCCTCCATGAACCGGCGCACCTCGTCGCTGTGCAGCAGCTCGTCGAGCCTGACCACGTCCTCGGCGTCGGCGTCCTCGGACCGTACGACCAGGCCGTTGGCGTACTGGTTGTCCTCGGTGCCCTCCCAGGCGAGGGCGTTGGCCGTCGCGGGCAGGTCCGCCTCCAGGGCGTAGTTGCCGTTCACGACGGCCGCGTCCAGGTCCTGGAGCGAGCGCGGCAGCTGGGCGGCCTCCACCGGCGTGACGGTGAGGTCGAGGGGGTTCTCCTCGATGTCGTCGACCGAGGGGGCGCTCCCGCCGGTGTCGGCGAGCGTGATCACGTCCTCGGCGGCCAGGAGCTCCAGGGCGCGCCCCATGTTCGAGGTGTCGTTGGGGACGCCCACCTCTCCGCCCTCGGGCAGGTCGGCCAGGTCCGTGAGCTCCTGCGAGTAGACGCCGAACGCCTCCAGGTGCACGTCCGACACGTAGCTCAGGTCCGCGTCGGGGTTGCCCTCCAGGTACTCGTCCAGGAAGGGCGCCGTCTGGTAGTAGTTCACGTCCAGCTCGCCCTCCGCCAGGGCGGCGTTGGGCTGGTTGTAGTCGGTGTACACCACCACGTCCAGGTTCAGGCCCGCGTCCGCCGCCAGGTTCTCGTCGACGAACTCCAGGATCTCCGCGTGCGGCATCGGCGTGGCGCCGATCCGCAGCGTCGTCAGCCCCTCGGCGTCCGTGCCCTCCTGGGCCCGCTCGCTGGGGCTGCCGCAGGCCGCCAGCACGGCCGCGGCCAACCCCGCGGCGGCGGCCCCCCGCGCCACTCGTGCCCTCGTACTCCCGGTCATCGCTGTCTCCTTCCTCGTCGGTCAGAAAAATCGGGGGGTCGGGGGGAGTGCGGGAGGGGGCGGGCCCGCGGCCCGCCCCCGGGGTCGCCGGCCGTCGGACGGGACCCGGTCAGCGCCGTGACAGGCGGCGCACCAGCAGGTCGCCGATGCTCTGCGCGATCTGGACGATCACGATCAGCAGGATGACGGTGGCCCACAGGTAGTGGTCGTTGAACCGCTGGTAGCCCTCGCGGATGGCCAGGTCCCCCAGTCCCCCGCCGCCGATGGCGCCCGCCATCGCGGAGTAGGAGATGAGGGCGACCACGGTCATCACCAGGCCCGCGATCAGGCCGGGCAGGGCCTCGGGCAGCAGCACCTTGCCCACGATCGTGAAGCGCCGGGTGCCCATCGCGTGCGCGGCCTCGACGACGCCGCGGTCGACCTCCCGCAGGGAGGTCTCCACCAGGCGGGCGAAGAACGGGATGGCGCCGATGCTCAGGGGCACGATCGCCGCGGTCGGGCCCAGGGTGGTGCCCACCAGGAAGCGGGTCAGGGAGAGCACCGCCACCATCAGGACGATGAACGGGAGCGAGCGGCCGATGTTGACGACCGCGCTCAGGACGGCGCGCACGGCCGGCGCCGGGGTCAGCCCTCCCCGGTCCGTGGACACCAGGAGCACGCCCAGCGGCAGGCCGACCAGCACGCTGATGAGCGTCGCCCACACCACCATGTAGACGGTGTCCTGGGTGCCCAGCCACAGGCTGGGCCACATGTTCGGCCAGTCCTGGACGAACGCGACGATCGCGCCCCAGGCGCTGCCGCCGTCGGCCGCGGACGCCGCGAGGGTGGGGGCGTCGGTGGGGTTGGTCATCACTTTCCGGCCTCCTCGACCAGCAGGCCGTGCTCGGACAGGTAGGCGAGCGCCTCGGCGCGGCGGGCGCCGCGCATGTCGACGCTCAGACGGCCGACGGACTGCCCGGCGACCTGCTCCACGCCGCCGCCCAGGATGTTGACGTCGACGTCGAAGCGGCGGGTGAGCTCGGACATGAACGGCTCGTCGAAGGAGCGCGGGTAGGTGATGAACACCGTCTCCGGGCCGCCGTTGGCGGGCAGCGGGAAGAGGGAGCGCGCGAGCAGCGACCCCGGCGTGCCGATCAGGTCGAGGACCCGGCCCGACTCCAGGAACACGCCCTTCTCCATGATCGCAGCGGAGTCGCAGATCCGCTTGATCACGTCCATCTCGTGCGTGATGAGGAGGATGGTGAGGCCCAGCTCGTCGCGCAGGCGTCGCAGCAGGGCGAGGATCGAGTCGGTGGTGGCGGGGTCCAGCGCGGACGTCGCCTCGTCGCTGAGCAGCACCTGGGGGGCCGAGGCGAGGGCCCGGGCGATGCCGACCCTCTGCTTCTGGCCGCCGGAGAGCTGCGCGGGGTAGGCGCGCGCCTTGTCGCCGAGGCCCACGAGTTCGAGGAGTTCGCCGACGCGGGCCCGCCTGCGGGTCCTGTCGACGCCGGAGACCTCCAGGGGGAAGCCCACGTTCCCGGCGACGGTGCGCGAGGACAGCAGGGCGAAGTGCTGGTGCACCATGCCGATGTTGCGCCTCGCCGCGCGCAGCCGGGCCCCGCGCAGCGAGGTGAGCTCCTCGCCCGCGACCTCGACCGTCCCGGCGTCGGGGCGCTCCAGGAGGTTCACCGAGCGCAGGAGGGTGCTCTTGCCCGCGCCGCTCTGGCCGACCACCCCGAAGATCTCCCCGGGTTCGACATGCAGGTCGACCCCGTCCAGGGCGGTCACCTGGTGTTTCTTCAACCTGTAGGCCTTGTGCAGGCCCACTGCGTCAATCACGGTTTTCCCATCGACGTCTCAGCGGTGGTCTCACGGCGCCCTGTGCAGGAGCGCGGGGGGCTGGACTCGGCGTGGGGTTGACGCCCACGTCCGAGCGTACGGAGAGCCCCGCGGGCGGGCGGCGGCGACGCGCCGGTGCGGGTGCGCGCGGCGGGTCGGCGGGCGGGCGCCCCCGTGTGGTCGGGAGGGTCCGACACCCCCCGCGCCGCGGGGCGGCCCGGATCGGCGCGGCGGGCGGGCGGCTCCCTACGAGCGGTTCCCGGAGCGGGCCCGCAGGCCCGTGCGGGCGCGACACAGGCCCCGGCGGGAGGCCGGACACCCCGCGGTGCCGTCCGCCCGGGCGGGAATGGTGGTCGCTTGGTCGCGCTCTGGAGCCTTCACGGTCCCAAGCCAACCATGGCGGACCAGCCACTTCACCTGAATCATCATCTGAATTCAGGTTATTTAGACCACATTGACAACCTTTGTCCACCGGTGGAATCGTCCCGTCTTTCCCCAATCCCCGCGCGAGTGCCTACACTCATGACCATCCCGTGACTCCCACTCCCCCTCCGCGGCACGCGCGAGGGGCCAGGAGGGCGGGGCCGCGACGGCGGCCCGACCCCGTACGGGAACAGACGAGAAGCAGCGCCCGCCCCTCTCCCGTGCCCGACGGGAGTGTGCGCGGGCTCGAGGAGCGACCACACAGTGCAGTCCGACGACCTGAGCCGAGTGGACGATTTCGCCGACTTCTGGGCTCCCGACCCCACCGACCGCGCCCGGGGCGAAGGCCTCGCACGGGTACTCCCGGCGATCGTCCGCCCCGGCCGCGCACGCGTGGCCGCGCTCGCCGCGGGCCTGGTCGGGAGCTTCCTCGTCCTTCCCCAGACCGCCCTCGCGGCGGCGCCCATGGACCCCGAGAGCATGAGCTCCCTGCGGGAGCGCGCGGACAGCCTCAGCGAGGACTACAACGGCGAGCTCCGCGACATGGAGGGCGTCATCGCGGAGGCCGAGCGCGCGGAGAACCGCGCCGAGGGCACCCGGGAGGAGGTGGACGCCGCGCGCGAGCAGGTGCGCGCCCTGGCGGTCGCCACCTACACCAGCGGCGGCATCGACCCGTCGATGTCGCTGTTCGTGGGGGACGAGCCCGACACGGTCATCGACCGGGCCGTGGTCGTCGACTACCTCGCCACCAGCAACCAGGACAAGATCGACCAGCTCGACCAGGCCCTCTCCCGCGACGAGACCGCGCAGGAGGCCGCGGAGGAGCGGCTGGCCGAGGTCGAGGCGGACCTGGAGGAGCTGGAGGAGCGCCGCACCGAGGTGGACCGGCTGATCGCCGACCACCCCGAGCAGCCGATGGGCGGCCAGTACAACATCACCCCGCGCACCGAGCTGATGCGCCAGCGGGTCATCGACGAGTTCGGCGAGGGCCGGGACGTGGGCGGCGTGGGCTGCTACCGGGCGGTCGGCGGCTGGGTCGTCGGGGAGCACCCGCTGGGTCGGGCCTGCGACTTCATGCTGGACCCGAACGGCGGCATGCCCTCGCAGGAGCAGGTCGACCGCGGCTGGGCGATCTCCGAGTGGGCGATGGAGCACGCCGACGACTACGGGATCATGTACGTCATCTACCGGCAGCAGATCTGGGACGTGCGCCGCGGCGACACCGACTGGCGCGCGATGTCGGACCGGGGCAACCTCACCGAGAACCACTTCGACCACGTGCACATCTCGATGTTCTGAGGCCGTGCGGCGGCCGCGGCCGGGGCGCCGACCGGCCGCGGCGCCGAAGCGCCCCGACGGACAGCGGCCCCATTACCCGGACGCGGGCGCGGAATCCAGACGTCGGCGTCACGATTGCGTCACGCGAACCATGATCTCGCACGCAACCGACACAAAACAGTGACGATTCACCCTGTTACCCCTGGTCGGGGCTGCCGCGGGGACATACCCCGCGGCTACTATGCACAGGTCCCGACCTCGGCCCGGGGAACCCCCCGGAGCCGACCACGATCGGCACCCCCGGTCCCCCGGGATCCTCCTCACGGAGACGGGGAACGCCCGGCCCCACGCCTCCGCCCTCGCCCGCGGGAAGGCGGTGGCGGTAGGTGCGCCTCCCCTCGCACGGCCCCTGTACCGCTCCGACCGCGCTCCGGCACGGCCCCGCGGTCCCGGAAGTCGTGAGAACCCACCGGCACGCACACGCGTCCCAGACAACACGGCCAGCACATCACGGGCGAGGGGAGCCATGAGCGAAAACGGACCTTACAACCAACCACCGCAGAACCCCTACGGTGGCGGGGACAACAGCGGGGGCCAGCCCCCCTACGGCGCCCCCTACGGCGACCCGGGCACGGGCGGCCAGCCCGCCTACGGCGCCCCCACGGGTCCCGGCCAGGGCTTCCCCGGCCCGGAGCAGCAGATGTACGCGGGCGGCCAGCCCCCCTACGGCGGCGGCCCCGGCTACCCCCACCCCCAGCCCCAGCCGCCCCAGGGCGGCGGCAGGGCCAGGCTGTGGGTCGTCATCGGCGGCGGCGTGGTCATCGTCGTCCTCGTGGTCGCGGTCCTGGTCATGCTGGTCACCAACGGCAACGGCGGGACGACCGTCGCCGCCCCGCCCGAGGGCGAGCCCTCCGCGAGCGCGGAGGAGGCGACCGGCGGCGACGAGCCGGCCCCGGAGCCCGACCCCGACGCGGCCCCCGCCGGCGAGCCCCCCTACTCGGTCCCCACCGAGCCCTGCGACGCCTTCACCGAGCAGGTCGTGGCCGACTTCCTCGTCACCGACGGCGGCAACAAGTCCGTCCGCGACGAGAACTCGTCCTGCGACACCCTGGACGCCACCCCGCCGGAGGGCAACGCCCCCGGCGGCTACGCCTCCTTCGGGATCGTGTACCAGACCCCCTACTCCGCCGCCGACTCCGTCGAGGCCGCCACGAGCCAGTTCCAGGACACGGTCGCCCAGATCACCGGCGAGAGCGAGTACAGCACCCTGTACGACGCCGGTGACGTGGAGGAGAGCAAGGAGGTGGAGCTCGGCGACGAGGCCCACTTCATCGTCACGAAGTACGACTACGTGGGCGACCTCGTCCCCGAGGCCGTGCTGCTGGTCAGGACCGCGAACCTGAACATCCAGATCACGTACCAGCTGCACCCGTCCATCACGGGCGAGGACTCCGCGGAGGACCTGGTCCTCCCCGACAACGTCGAGGAGATCATGGTCAACGCCGGCGCCGACGCGCTGGCCGTGGTCGGTACCTGACCGGCCCACCGCGGGCTGGGACACCGACTCCGCGGGGGCGACGGTCGGCGGCGTGGTGGG
>NZ_JBSHDN010000092.1:0-26034 GCF_053616335.1 Nocardiopsis sp. NPDC055824 | reverse complement strand
GACCCCGCCACACGGGCGGGGTCCGGAGCGCCAGTATCGCAACGGAGACGGGAGGGGGCGACCCGTTCCGTGCCCCTGCGGGCCGCGGGTCCGGGTCCCGGGCCGGTCAGCCCCCGGCGTTCACGGCCATCTCGTAGGCGAGCTCGGGGATGAAGGAACCGGCGGGTCCGGCGCAGCCGTCGGCCTCGCCGGGGAGCTTCACCCACAGGAAGGCGTCGATGAGCGGGTTGCCGGTGTCGGTCGTGCTGGGCGTTCCCAGGGCGCGTCCGGCCGGGTCGCACCACTCGTCGCCGGGCGCCGGGCCGTTGCCGTTGCGGCTGGTGTCCACGACCGCCCCGAGCCCGTCCAGGCCGGTGGCGCCGATGATCGCCTCGGCGTACGCGACCTCGTCCGCGGTGGTGCGGTAGTTGGAGGTGTTGACGGCGATGCCGTCCGCGCTCTCGGCGACGTCCACGCCGTGCAGCAGTTCGGCGACCTCCGCGGGGGAGTGCCACGCGGAGTGGCCGGAGTCGATGTACACGCGGGCCTCGGAGGAGCCCTCCTTGAGGGTCCGCCCCGCGTACGCCAGCGAGTCCATGACCTCCGCCGGCGGCTGGCCCTCGCAGGAGCCCATGAGGGAGAGGGCGTCGGGCTCCACGACGATCGTCGCGGGGCGGTCGTCGAGCCCGGCGGCGAACGCGTCGATCCAGGCCCTGTACGAGGCGTGGTCGGGCGCACCGCCCCCGCTGTGGTTGCCGCAGTCGCGTCCGGGGACGTTGTAGACCACGATGATCGGCACGGCGCCGGCGTCCTGGGCGGCGCCGGTCAGGGCGGCCACCTCGGACTCGACGGTGTCGGGGTTGTAGCGGGTGAACCAGGTCGCCTGGGCCACCCCGGCGATGCGCTCGCCGATGACGGAGGCGCGGGGGTCGCCCGGGTTGTCGGCGACCCAGTTCGCCGCACCGGTGTCGGGGTTGACGTAGAAGGGCGCGTCCTGGGCGGCGGTCCGCGCCGCGTCGGCGCCGGACGCCGCCGCGGCCCCGACCGGCGCGGCGCCGCCGGACAGCAGTGTGCCGAGGGCCAGGGCGCCGACGGCCCCCAGGGCCGCTGATCTGCGAATCATCGTGACTACTCCTCGTGCGAGCGGGGGACAGGGGTAGTTGGGAGCGCTCCCAGTCGTGGCGCACCACGATAGGCAACGGTGAACTCCGTGTAAAGGGGTCGTGACGATCGGGTCCCGGTACCACCCCGAGGGGTCGGCGGGTCGCCCCGCAGGCGCGCCGGCTCAGGGGATGCAGACTCTTCCCCCGCCCCCCTGTCGTGGTCGTTGGTCCCGGGTTACGGTTGTGGTATGAGCCTTGAGCTGCCAACCGACCGACTCCTCATCCGGGAGTGGGAGCTGGGCGACGCCGAGGAGGCCCTGAAGATCTACGGGGCCGACGAGGTCGCGCACTGGCTGACGCCGGAGTGGCATCCGGTGAACGAGACCGACGCGATGCGCTCGGTCCTGCACGCCTGGATCGAGGCCGGACCCAACCTCATCCCGCCCGCGGGCCGCTGGGCGATCGTCCGGCGACAGGACGGGCAGCTGGTGGGTGGACTGTCGCTCAAGCTGCTTCCGCCCTTCGAGGAGGACTTCGAGCTGAGCTGGGCGCTGCGCCCGGACGTGTGGGGCCGCGGCTACGCCACGGAGGCGAGCCGGGCCGTCATCGCCTGGGCGTTCGAGCAGGGGATCGAGGAGGTGTTCGCCGTCGCGCGTCCGCGCAACGAACGGGCCATCGCCGTCGCCCGCCGCCTGGGCATGGAGTGGGTGGGCGAGACCGAGAAGTACTACGACATGCGCCTCCAGGTCTTCCGCCTGCGTCCCGGCTGACGGAGGGGGTCGCGTGCGGCCGGCCGGGTCTGCCGGCGGGCCGCACGCGCGCGGCCTCCCACGCCGTCCGGCGAGCGGGCTCAGGCGCCCAGGAGCTGGTCGATCCGCTCGGTCTCCTCCTCCGACAGGCGCACTGCCGCGGCCGCCGTGTTCTCCTCCAGGTGCGCCACCCGCGACGTGCCCGGGATCGGCAGCATCACCGGCGAGCGGTGCAGCAGCCACGCCAGGGACAGCTGGACCGGTGTGACACCGTGCTCGGCGGCGACCGCCGCCAGGGGCGACTCCGGGCCGGCCAGCTCACCGCGCCCCACCGGGGCCCACGGCAGGAACGCGGTCCCGTCCTTCTCGCACTGCTCCAGGACGTCCTCCGACTGTCGGAAGGACGGCGCGTACTGGTTCTGCACCGACGCCACCGGGGTGATCGCGCGGGCGGCCGACAGTTCGTCGACCGTCACCTCGCTCAGGCCGATGTGCCGGATCTTGCCCTCCTCGCGCAGTTCGACCAGCGCACCGAGCTGGTCGGCGAGCGGCACCCCGGGGTCGATCCGGTGGAGCTGGAGCAGGTCGATCCGCTCCAGGCCCAGGCTGCGCAGGCTCAGCTCCACCTGCTGCTTGAGGTACTCGGGCCGCCCCAGCACGTGCCACCGGCCGGGACCGGTGCGCGCGAACCCCGCCTTGGTGCCGATGACCAGGTCGTCGGGGTAGGGGCGCAGGGCCTCCCGGATCAGCTGCTCGCTGATCTGGGGGCCGTAGGAGTCGGCCGTGTCGATGAAGGTGATGCCGAGTTCGACCGCGCGCCGCAGGACGGCCAGCGCCTCGTCGCGGTCGCGGGGCGGCCCCCACACCCCCTCGCCGACGATCCGCATCGCACCGAAGCCCAGCCGGTGGACGGGGAGGTCTCCGCCGAGGGCGAAGGTCCCCGACCGCTCTGCGATGTCTGGTGTGGCGTGCACGTCGGTCACGGTGTCCCTTCCGGGCGGCGCTGGGGCCGCGGTCGCGTCCTGGCCCGAAGGCCTCTGCCGTGGCGCGGTCGCGGTGTGCCCGGACGCGCGCTCCCGGCGGTGTCGCGGGCAGGATCTCAGCCGGAGGGGAGCGCCGCAAGGCGCCACGGTGCCGGGGGGAGTCCCCAGGGCGCCGGAGGGGCCGGAGGGGGCCGGACACGAAGCGGCCGTCCCCGACCGGGCTGCGCTCCCCGCACCCGGTGCGGCGGCGGAACACGAGGGGCGAGGTCGGCGCCCCGGACAGGGGATCCCCGCGGCCCCGGTCCCCCGGTCCCGCTCGGGTCGCCGGGGCCCGGAGGAGCCGTCAGCGGTCGGACCGGCCCCCGGAGGGGACCGCCCGCGCCTGGACGATGCGGACGGCCGGGAGCAGCGTCACCCGCCGTTCACCGCAGACGCAGCGCTGATAGCTGACGACGCCCTCGCTGGTGGGGTGGTCGGACTCGGTGGACCAGAGGTGTTCGTGCCGTGTACCCATGGCCCCCAGTCTGATGTAATGGCATTATGCATCTCAACCCTTACGGCCAGGGGCCGCTGTCGCTCGCGGTGGACCTGGTCAACCGCCCGCCGACGGGCGCGGAGGATCTGGAGCGGCGCTGCGCCGAGGTGGGGTTCGTCCTCGCGCGGGCGGTCGGCGAGGACGACGTCGAGGCCGTCCGGGAGTTCCTGGGCCTGTGGGAGGGGGTGGTCGACAGCTCCGACCGCCCGACCCGCGCCGCGCGTCTGAACGCCCTGCTCGCGGAGTACTCCTCCGCCCCGCGCCTGACCGACCACGCCGGCACCGGATGGCACCTGCACTACCGGCCCGACGTGCTGCCCGCCCACCGCCAGGTGGCGGCGCTGGTCTCGGTCGGCACCGCCCTGCACCTGACCGGTCGGGGCATGGACCGCCTCGGCCGGTGCGCGGCCCGTGGCTGCGCACGCGTCTACGCCGACTTCTCCCGCAACGGGCGCCAGCGGTACTGCTCGCCCGCCTGCGGCAACAGGGACGCCGTGCGCCGCCACCGGGCCCGCGCCGACGACCGCGAAGGCGCGCTGTAGGGCGGCGGGGGCTCGGTGCGGCCGCTCCGGGCGCGGCAGGGGCCGGGGTCCGCCGGTCGGGCGTCATCCCGCCGCGCCGCCCGTCTCCCGCCTCCCGTGCCGCGCCGTCCGCCTCCGTTTCGGGGAAGGCCGCGCGGCACGGCCTCAGCGGCCGGAGCCGCGGCGCGACACGGAGGCGAGGTCGGACTCGATGCGCGAGGCCGTCTCCAGCAGGGCGGGCAGCAGGTCGCGGCGCACGTCCTCGATCGAGGAGCGGTTGGCGTGCGCCGACACGTTCGCGGCCGCGATCACCCGCCCCTCCGCGTCGCGGACGGGGGCGGCCAGTGAGCGCAGCCCCTCCTCCAGCTCCTGGTCCACGATCGAGTACCCCTGCTCGCGCACCCGCCGCAGCTCGGCGCGCAGCTCGTCCGGGTCGGTGATGGTGAACCGGGTCAGGGGCCGGAGCTCCACGCGGCCCAGGTAGGCCTCCAGGTCGCGCTCGTCGCGCCCGGCCAGCAGCACCCGCCCCATCGAGGTGGCCGAGGCGGGGAACCGCGTGCCCACGGTGATGGCGACCGCCATGATCCGGGAGGTCGCCACGCGCGCCACGTACAGCACGTCGTCGCCCTCCAGCACCGACACGGAGGCGGACTCGTGCACCCGGGCCGAGAGGTCCTCCAGGTGGGGCTGGGACACGTCCGGCAGGCCGGCCGAGGCCACGTAGGCGTAGCCGAGGTCGAGCACGCGGGGGGTGAGGGAGAACAGGCGCCCGTCGGTGCGCACGTACCCCAGGTCGGCCAGGGTCAGCAGGAAGCGGCGGGCGGCGGCGCGGGTCAGGTCGGTCTCCCGCGCGACCTCGCTGAGGGTCATCGACGGCCGCTCCGCGGAGAAGGCGCGGACGACCGTCAGGCCGCGTTCCAGGGACTGCACGAAGTGGGCGCCGCGGGCCGGTTCTTCTTCGTCGGGCATGTGGTCTTCCTGGTTCGGGTGTGGGCCTGGGGACGGGCGTCCCCAGAAATGTTCTCATACCGAACAGGTGTGGTCGTCCGTGTCGGCATCTTGACCCTGTCGGGGATCGGCGCTACCTTCGTACCCAAGGTGTTCGCTGTGAGAACATCCATTCGCTATACGAACGGGAGGTTCTCCATGATCGTGCCCCTGGACGAGGCGGTACGCGAACTCGTCCACGACGGCGACACCGTCGCCCTGGAGGGGTTCACCCATCTCATCCCCGTGGCGGCGGGGCACGAGATCATCCGCCAGGGCCTGCGCGACCTGACCCTGGTCCGCATGACCCCGGACATCGTCTACGACCAGCTCATCGGCGCCGGATGCGCGCGCAAGCTCGTCTTCTCCTGGGGCGGAAACCCCGGCGTGGGCTCGCTGCACCGCTTCCGCGACGCCGTCACCCACGGCTGGCCCGTCCCGCTGGAGATCGAGGAGCACAGCCACGCCGGCATGGCCAACCGCTACGTCGCGGGGGCCTCCGGTCTGCCCTTCGCCATCCTGCGCGGCTACGCCGGCACCGACCTGATCGGGAACAACCCCAACATCAGGACCATCACCTGCCCCTTCAGCGGGCAGGAGCTCGCCGCCGTCCCCGCGATCAACCCCGACGTCACGGTCGTGCACGCCCAGCGCGCCGACCGCGACGGCAACGTGCAGCTGTGGGGCATCACCGGCGTCCAGAAGGAGGCCGCACTGGCGGCCGAACGGGTCCTGGTCACCGTGGAGGAGGTCGTCGACGCCCTCGACCCCGTTCCGGGCCAGGTCGTCCTGCCCGCGCGGGTCCTCGACCGGGTCAGCGTCGCCGCGGGCGGAGCCGCGCCCTCCTACGCCCACGGCTACTACGAGCGCGACAACGAGGCCTACCGCGCCTGGGACGCGATCGGCCGCGACCGCGGGGCCTTCACCGCCTGGCTCGCCGAACTCACCGCGACCGCGCCGCCCCCCGCCGGTCCGGCCGCCCCCGAGCCCGCCGGGAGGGGCCTGTGACCACCGTGGCCTGGACCTCCGACGAGATCATGACCGTCACCGCGTCCCGCTCGCTGTGCGACGGCATGTCGTGCTTCGTCGGGATCGGCCTGCCCAGCACCGCCGCCAACCTGGCCCGCCGCACCCACGCCCCCGGCCTGTGGATGATCTACGAGTCCGGGACGCTGGGCACGGTCCCCGACCGCCTGCCGCTGTCCATCGGCGACGGGAGCCTCGCCGACGCCGCCGACACGGTGGTCCCGGTCCCGGAGGTCTTCAACTACTGGCTCCAGGCCGGGAGGATCGACGTCGGCTTCCTCGGCGCCGCCCAGCTCGACCGGTACGCCAACATCAACACGACCGTCATCGGCGACTACGCCGACCCGCGGGTGCGCCTGCCGGGGGCGGGCGGGGCGCCCGAGATCGCCGCGTCCTGCCGCGAGGTGGTCGTGGTCATGCGGCACAGCCGGCGGGCCTTCGTGGAGCGGGTCGACTTCGTCACCTCGGTCGGCCACGGCTCCGGTCCCGGCGACCGCGAGCGGCTCGGCCTGCGCGGCGCCGGCCCGGTGCGGGTGATCACCGACCTCGGCGTCCTCGAACCCGACCCCCGCACGCGCGAGCTCGTCCTGACCGGCGTGCACCCGGGCGTGGCGGCGGACGAGGTCCGGGCGGCGACCGGATGGGACCTCGCGGTGGCCGAGGGGCTGGAGGTCACCCCCGAGCCCACCGACGCAGAGCTCTCGGTGCTGCGCTCCTTGACGGGGGCCGCCTGAGGGGGCGGCGGAGGCGCCGCCCTACAGTTACCTAACAGTGTTAGGTTCCATCTCGCCCGCGGCCGGGCCCGACCCGGCCGCACCACCCCCAGGAGGCCCGCGGTGACCGACGTCTACGTGCTCGACGCCGTCCGCACACCCTTCGGCAGGTACGGCGGCGCGCTCTCCGGCGTACGCCCCGACGACCTGGCCGCCCACGTCGTCGGCTCGCTCGTGCGACGCGCGCCCGGCCTCGACCCCGCCGACGTCGACGAGGTCGTCCTCGGCAACGCCAACGGCGCCGGCGAGGAGAACCGCAACGTCGCCCGCATGGCGTCCCTCCTGGCCGGACTGCCCACCTCCGTCCCCGGGGTCACCGTCAACCGCCTCTGCGGTTCCGGCATGGAGGCCGCCGTCCAGGCCTCCCGCGCCATCCAGACCGGGGACGCCTCCCTCGTCGTGGCCGGGGGAGTGGAGTCCATGAGCCGCGCCCCCTGGGTCCTGCCCAAACCCGCCGAGGGCCACCCCGCCGGCGACGCCACCCTGCACTCCACCACCCTGGGATGGCGCATGGTCAACCCGCGCATGCCCGGGAGGTGGACCGTCTCCCTGGGCGAGGCCACCGAGGGCCTGGCCGAGCAGCACGGCGTCACCCGGGCGGACCAGGACGCCTTCGCCCTCGCCAGCCACGCCAAGGCGGCCCGCGCCTGGGCGGACGGGGTCTTCGACGGCGAGATCGTCCAGGTCGGGGACGCGCACCTGGACCGGGACGAGTGCATCCGCGAGGGTTCCCCCGACAAGCTCGCCGGCCTCCGACCCGCCTTCCGCGCCGAGGGCACCATCACCGCCGGGAACGCCTCCCCCCTCAACGACGGAGCCGCCGCCCTGCTGCTCGGCGACCGCGCCGCCGCCGACGCCGCCGGCCTGGAACCCCTCGCCCGCATCGCCGGGCGCGGCGCCGCCGGGGTCGACCCCGACGTGTTCGGCATCGGCCCGGTCCGCGCGGCCGAGACCGCACTCGAACGCGCGGGGATCGGCTGGGGGGACCTGGCCGCCGTCGAGCTCAACGAGGCCTTCGCCGCCCAGGCCCTGGCCTGCGTCCGCAGCTGGCGGGGCCTGGACCCCGACATCGTCAACCCCAACGGCGGCGCCATCGCCATCGGGCACCCGCTGGGCGCCTCCGGCGCCCGTGTCCTCGGCTCGCTCGCCCACGAGCTGCGCAGGCGCGGCGGGGGCTGGGGGCTGGCGGCGCTGTGCATCGGCGTCGGCCAGGGCCTCGCCGTCGTCCTGCACGCCGAGTAGGCCACCCCACCACAGGTCCCGGGGGGCGCCCCCGCCCGCCGGGGCCGCCCCGCCCAACGCGGACCGCAGGGAGCCGGAGCCGCACGAACGAAGGGACGACCCCCCATGCCCACCGCACCCGACGCGGCGTCCGCGCCGTCCGGGCTGTACGTCCCCGGCTACGTCCGGGACCACGACACCCACCCCCCGCTGGACCACCCCGGGTACCGGAGCACCGCGCTGCGCCACCCCCGGCGCCCGCCCACCCTGCTCCCGCACACGCTCACCGAGATCACCGCGCCCGTCCTGGGCGAGGACCGCGTCGGCGAGCACGACCACGACCTGACCCGCGGGCACGACGGGGAGCCCCAGGGACAGCGCATCATCGTGCACGGGCAGGTGCGCGACAGCGGCGGAGCGGCCGTGCCCCACACCCTGGTGGAGGTCTGGCAGGCCAACGCCGCGGGCCGCTACCGCCACACCGGCGACAACTGGCCCGCACCCCTGGACCCCCACTTCACCGGGGTCGGCCGCGCCATGACCGACGCCGAGGGCCGCTACCGGTTCGTCACCGTCCGGCCCGGCGCCTACCCGTGGCGCAACCACCGCAACGCGTGGCGGCCCGCCCACATCCACTTCTCCCTCTTCGGCCGGGCCTTCACGCAGCGCCTCGTCACCCAGATGTACTTCCCCGACGACCCGCTGTTCTTCCAGGACCCGATGTGGAACTCCGTACCCGACCCCCGGGCCCGCGAGCGCATGCTCGCCCGGTACGACCACGACGCCACCCGGCCGGAGTGGGCCCTGGCCTACCGCTGGGACATCGTGCTGCGCGGCCGCGAGCAGACCCCGTTCGAGTCCGACGAGGAGATCCTGGAGGACGACGAGTGAGCACCCACCCCACCACCCCCGCCCAGACGGTCGGCCCCTACCTCCACATCGGCCTGCCCTGGCCCGACGGCCCCTACGCCGTCGCCGAGGGCGCCCCGGGCGCGGTGTGGATCCGCGGCACCGTCTACGACGGGGCCGGAGAGCCCGTCACCGACGCCCTCGTGGAGACCTGGCAGGCCGACCCCCAGGGCCGGTTCGACCACCCGGACGACCCGCGCGGGGCACGGTCCCACCCCGGCTTCCGCGCCTTCGGGCGCTGTCCCACCGGCGCCGACGGCGGCTACGGCATCCTCACCCTCAAACCCGGGACCGTGCCGGGCCCCCACGGGGACCAGGCCCCCCACATCGACGTGTCCCTGTTCGCGCGCGGCATGCTGCACAGGGTCGTCACCCGCCTGTACTTTCCCGAGGAGGAGGCCGCCAACGCCGCCGACCCGGTGCTGAACAGCATCGGCGACCCCGACGCGCGCGCCACCCTCGTCGCGGGGGCGGCGCCGGACGGCTACCGTTTCGACATCCGCATCCAGGGGGACGGCGAGACCGTCTTCTTCGACGTCTAGCGAGGAACCCCCATGACCGGCCTGTTCGACGGTGTCCTCGACCGCGGTCCCGTGGCCGGGGCCACCGGCGACACCGCCTGGCTCCAGGCGCTCCTCGACGTGGAGGCGGCCCTCGCGCACGCCCTCGCCGACACCGGGCGCCTCGCAAGGGACCGGGCGGAGAGCATCGCCGCCGCCTGCGCCGCCGACCGCTACGACCCGGCCGCCCTGGGGCGCGCCGCCGCGGGCGGCGGCAACCCCGTCATCCCCCTGGTCGAGGAGCTCACCGGCCGCGTCCGCGCCCTGGACCCCGACGCGGCCCGCCACGTGCACCGGGGCGCCACCAGCCAGGACGTCCTGGACACCGCCGCCATGCTGGTCGCCCGGCGCGCGGGCGGAGCGCTCCTGGCCGACCTGCGCGGACTCGCCGACGAGCTGCGCGACCTCGCCGCCGCGCACCGCGACACGCCCATGGCCGGGCGCACCCTGCTCCAGCAGGCCCTGCCCACGACCTTCGGGGCGGTCGCCGCCGGATGGGCCAACGGTCTGGCCGAGGCCGCCGACCAGCTCGACCGCGTGCTCACCGGCCGCCTGGCCGTCCAGCTCGGCGGCGCCGTCGGCACCCTGGCCTCCCTGGGCGAGGACGGCCCCGGGGTCACCGCGGCCCTGGCCGCGCGCCTGGACCTGGCCGACCCCGTCCTGCCCTGGCACACCGAACGGGGACGGATCGCCGAACTCGCCTCGGCCCTGGGCCGGATCTGCGGCGCCGCGGGCACCGCGGCCCAGGACGTCGTCCTGCTCGCCCAGACCGAGGTGGGCGAACTGGTCGAGGACGGGGGCCCCGGCGTCGGAGGGTCCTCCACCCTTCCGCACAAGCGCAACCCCGTCGCCGCCGTCAGCGCCCTGGCCTGCGCCCGCCAGGCCCCGGGACTCGTCGCCAACCTCCTCGCCGCCCAGATCCAGGAGCACCAGCGCGCCGCGGGCGGCTGGCACGCGGAATGGCTGCCCCTCACCGACCTGTTCCGCCGTACCGGCGGGGCCGTGGCCTGGCTGCGGACCAGCGCCTCCAGGCTGAGGGTCGTCCCCGGGCGGATGCGCGCCAACCTCGGCCTCACGGGGGGTCTGGCGCTCTCCGAACGGGTCACCACCGACCTGGCCCCCGAACTCGGCCGGACGGAGGCCCACCACCTCGTCGCCGACGCCTGCCGCGAGTCGGCGGACTCCGGCAGGGACCTGGCCGACGTCCTCACCGCCCGCCTCGACGGGGTCCGCACCCGGGAGCGCGTCCTCGAACTCCTGGACCCCTCCGGCTACCTGGGGGCGGCGGCGGTGTTCACCGACCGGGTCACCGGGGGGCGGACGGGCCGGGGAGCCGCCACGGCCCCGGGGCCCGGCCCGGAGCCGGACGGGGGCGGGGTCCCAGGGGGCCCGTGTGTCTCCCGGGCCCCCGGGACGGGTACGGGGACGGGTGGGCCCGAGGCGCACGCGGCGCCGGCCCCCGGCGGCACACCACGGGCGCACGGGCCCGCGGAGACACCCGGCCACGACCCGCGGCCGGGGCCCGAGGACACGGATCGTGAGAACAACGGAGGGCGCACCCATGGGCGTTGACCTGCACCACGTCGAGAGCGGACCGGCCGACGCGCCGCCGCTGCTGCTCGGGGGATCCCTCGGCGCCACCGTGGACATGTGGGAGCCGCAGGTCGAGGCACTGTCCACGGTCTTCCGGGTGATCCGCTTCGACCACCGCGGCCACGGCCGCTCACCGGTCCCCGACGGCCCGTACACGATGGCGGACCTGGGCGGGGACGTCGTGGCCCTCATGGACCGGCTGGGCATCGGCAGCGCCCACTACGCCGGACTGTCCATCGGCGGCATGGTCGGGCAGTGGCTGGCGGTCCACCGCCCCGAGCGGATCGACCGCCTCGCCCTGCTCGCCACCTCCCCCTACATGGGACCGGCCCGGAACTGGCGCGAGCGGGCCGCCCTGGTGCGCGCCGAGGGCACCGGCGCCGTGGCCGACTCCGTGGTGGAGCGCTGGTTCACCCCCGGCTTCCTCGGCGCCCACCCCCGCGACGCCGCCGGGCTGCGCGAGCAGATCGCCGCCACCCCCGCCGAGGGGTACGCGGGCTGCTGCGGTGCGATCGAGACCTACGACCTGCGCGAGGAGCTCCACCGCATCAACGCCCCGACGCTGGTCGTCGCGGGCGCCGACGACCCCTCCACCCCGCCCGCGGGCAACGCCGAACTCATCGCCGAGCGCGTCCCGCACGCCCGCCTGACGGTGCTGGACGACGCCGCGCACCTGCTGTCCTGGCAGCAGGCCGCCAAGGTGAACACACTCCTCACCCAGCACTTCGCGTCCGCCGACCGCCACGCGGCCGGTATGCGGGTGCGCCGGAGCGTGCTGGGCGACGCCCACGTCGACCGGGCCGGCGCGCGCACGACCGGCTTCACCGAGCCGTTCCAGGACCTGATCACCCGCTACGCGTGGGGCGAGGTCTGGACCCGCCCCGGGCTGGACCGCCGCACCCGCAGCTGCATGGTGCTGACCGCCCTCGTCGCCCACGGCCACTGGGAGGAGGTCGCCATGCACGTCCGCGCCGCGCTGCGCAACGGGCTGACCCCCGACGAGATCGGCGAGGTGTTCCTCCAGGCGGCGGTCTACTGCGGCGTGCCCGCCGCGAACAGGGCCTTCGCCATCGCCCAGGAGGTCCTGGCCGAGGACTCCTGAGCGCCCTCCCGCGGCGCGGACGCGGTCCCCGCCGACCGCGCCGCGGGAAGGAGCGGCCGGGGTCAGCGCTTGAACGCCACCCCCGACAGCTCCCACAGCTTCACCCCGGGGTCCTCGGGACGGAACCGGGGGGGCACGTCGGGGTGGCGCCAGGAGGCGCAGTCCACGGCCCGGGGCCCGCCGTCCTCGCGCCCGTCGGTCCACGGGCTGGCCAGTTCGAGGCCCCGGAAGACCGCCGAGGCCTCCTCCGGGCTGCGCACGCGTCCCCACGGCGTTCCGAAGGAGAGGATCTGGTCGGTCATCCACGCACCCGACGCGGGGTCGTCGGAGACGATGTGGGAGAAGATGACGCAGGATCCCGGGGCCAGCCGCTCCGTCAGCCTGTGCACCATGCCGAACGGGTCGTCCTGGTCCGGCAGGCAGTGCAGCAGGGACACCAGCATCACGCACACCGGCAGGTCGGTGTCGATCAGCCGCCGGGTCTCGGGAGCGCCGAGGACCCGGTCCGTCTCCCTGATGTCCGCGAGCAGGAAGGCCGTCTCCGCGCTGTCGTTGATCAGCGCCCGGCCGTGCGCGAGCACGATCGGGTCGTGGTCGACGTAGACCACCCGGGCCCGGGGGTTGGCGCGCTGCGCCGCGTGGTGGGTGTTGTTGGCGGTGGGGAGCCCCGCTCCCAGGTCGAGGAACTGCTCCACGCCCTGGGCCGCCACGTACTCGACGGCCCTGGAGAGGTAGGCGCGGTTGTCGTTCGCGAAGGAGACGAGTTCGGGCGTGCCCGCGGCGAGCACTTCGCAGGCCTTCCGGTCCGCCTCGAAGTTGTCCTTGCCGCCCAGCAGGTAGTCGTACATACGCGCGATGCTGGGGGTTTCCATGTCGATGTCGGGGGGGAAGCGATCGGCCATCAGATGTCTGGGGCTGTACCCGGTCCGCGGACCGGGCCGAGGGAGCCCCTGCCTCCTTCTTCGTCGTGTTCGCGTACCCGTCGGCCCGCCGGTGCGGACCGACACAGCGGTGGCGGGTCCCCGGGGCGGGGACGCCGTCGTGGAGCGCGGGGCTCCGGGTGGGGAGCCGCCGGTGCTCCGGGAGGGGTGCGCCGGACCGGGTGCGGCGAGGGGATGCCGCCGGAAGGCTTCCGGGGTGTCGCCGCTCCGGCCGTTGTGCGGGACGGGGCCGCTCCGGGGTGCGGAGGCGGTGGTCCGGTCCCGCGGTGCGGAGGGCGCGCGGGAGTCCCGGGATGCGGAGGCGAGCGGGGACCGGAGCCGGGAGAGCGGTCCGGGATCGAACGTGGGCCCGGAGCGGACCAGGGCCGCCATCGGTCACCTCCCTCGCTACTGCCCGCGCGCGTGCGCGCCGATCGCCGGTCTGCGCACGGCCCCGGACCCCTCGGCGCGAGGGGCCGCCCTGCGGCGGAAGGGCCGTGCAGCGATCTTCAGGCGAATCGTAGCCGCGTTCGTCCGAGCGCACCGGCGTTTTCCGTAGAAAGAGGAAAGAGCGCACCGGCCCGCCGCGCCTCATGCCCCGGGACGGCCCAACCCGGGCAGCTCGTCCGCCACGAGCCCCGGGGCGGAGGCCCTGACGCGCTCGCCCGTGCCGCCCGGCGGGGCCGGCGGGGCCGGGATCGCGGGCGCGGACCAGAACACGGCGGCCGAGGTCGCCGCGGCGTCCGGCGGGGCGGGGCGCGAGGGCCGCCCGGCCCCGCCGCGGACGTCCTGCGGCGCTTCCGCGCCGCCGCCGGACACGGCCTCCTCCGGCGCCGGAGGCCCCTGCGCGGCGGCGGGGGAGAGCGTCCTGACCCGGGCCACCAGGGCGCGGCGGTCGAGCCCCAGCCACCGGGTCAGCGCGAACGGGTCCCGGTCGGCCTCCGCGCCCAGGGCCGCCGCGACCGCGTCCAGGTGGGCGCACCTGGACTCCCACGCCTCGCACGAGCACGTCGCCACCAGCGCGTCCCAGCTCCGGGGGACCAGGTCCCACCCCAGCAGGGCGAACACGCGGTCCGCCGCCACGGGCAGCTCCTCCGCCAGGATCCTGGCCCGGAACACCGGCTGGGAGGCCAGTGCGGCGCACACGCGCTCCCGCTCCGGCTCGGGCGGCACCGGGCGGATCAGGCTCACCTCGTGCACGCTCCCGCGGCCGCCCCCGGCGCGCACCCGCCCCGCGACCTCCCCGGGACGCACCGACAACCGCTCCACCGCCGAGGCGGCCCCGGCCGGCACCCCCAGCGACTCCGACAACAGCTCCGACCAGGCGCTCATCCGGCCACCGCCTCCGGGGACAGCCGGACCACCTCGCGCAGGTCCTCCACCGACAGGGACGCCAGCCACTGCTCGCCGGTCGCGACCGCGCTGTCCGCGAGCGCGCTCTTGCGCTCGATCATCTCGTCCACCCGCTCCTCGACCGTTCCCACGCACACCATCTTGCGCACCTGCACGTCCCGGCGCTGCCCGATGCGGAACGCCCGGTCGGTGGCCTGGTTCTCGACGGCGGGGTTCCACCAGCGGTCCAGGTGCACCACGTGGTTGGCCGCCGTGAGGTTCAGCCCCGTCCCGGCCGCCTTGAGCGAGAGCAGGAACACCGCGGGCCCCTCCATGGACTGGAAGCGCCGGGTCATCTCCTCCCGCTCGGCGCGCGGTGTGCCGCCGTGCAGCCACAGGACCGGCACCCCCAGGCGCGAGCGCAGGTAGGGCTCCAACCGGTCGCCGAACCGCGCGTACTGGGTGAAGCAGAGCGCCTTGTCGCCCTCGGCCGCCGCCTCGCCCAGGATCGACTCCAGGCGGTCGAGCTTGCCGGAGCGGCCCGCCAGGGCCGAACCGTCCCCGAGGAACTGGGCCGGGTGGTTGCAGATCTGCTTGAGCCGCGACATGGTCGCCAGGACCAGGCCCCTGCGCTCCTTCTCCGTGGCCTCCGCCATCCGCTCGGCCATCTCGTCGACCACGGCCTTGTACAGCGAGGCCTGCTCCGGGGTGAGCGTGCACCAGGTGCGCATCTCCATCTTCTCGGGCAGGTCGGCGATGATCGACCGGTCGGTCTTGAGGCGGCGCAGCACGAACGGTCCGGTCATCCGGCGCACCAGGCCTGTGTCGGGTCCGTCCTCGCCGGTGACGGCCCGCTCGAACGCGGCGGCCGACCCCAGCAGGCCGGGGTTGGCGAAGTCCATGACCGACCACAGCTCGCCGAGGTTGTTCTCCACCGGCGTGCCGGTGAGCGCCACACGCGTGGCCGCGGGCAGCGAGCGCACCGCCGCGGCCTGGCGGGTCCCGTGGTTCTTGAGCGCCTGGGCCTCGTCGCACACGATCCGGTGCCAGGGCATGCCGGAGAGCTCCTGCGCGTCCCGGGTGACCACGCCGTAGGTGGTCACCACCAGGTCGCAGCCGCCCACCAGGCGGGCGAGCGCGTTGCCGGACGGCCGGTCGGGGCCGTGGTGGACGTGCACCCGCAGGTCGGGCGCGAACCTCTCCGCCTCCCGCCTCCAGTTGCCCACCAGCGACACCGGGCACACCAGCAGGGTGGGGCCGGGCGCGGGGTCGCGGAGGCGTTCGTCGGCGAGCAGGGCCAGCAGCTGCACGGTCTTGCCCAGGCCCATGTCGTCGGCCAGGACCGCGCCCAGGCCGAGCTCGCCCAGGAAGCGCAGCCAGGCCGCGCCCCGGTCCTGGTAGGGGCGCAGCGAGGCCCGGAAGCCGGCCGGGGTGCCCATGGGGCGGGGTTCCGCCTCGGCCCCGCCGTCCAGCAGGGCGCCCAGGGGTCCGTCCGCGACCACGTCGCCCACGGGGAGGGGCGCGGTCCCCGCCACGCCGAGGGCCGTGCGCAGCGCCTCGTCGGTGCGCATGCGGTGGCCGCCGCGGCGGGTGACCAGGTCCAGGGCGGCGGAGACCCGCTCGGGGTCCATCTCCATCCACCGGCCCCGCACGCGCACCAGGGAGCGCTTGAGACGGGCCAGCTCCGCGAGCTCGGCCAGCTCCTCCCCGGTCAGGGGCTCGGCGTCGCCCCCGTCCGCCCCCGTTCCGCGCAGGAGCGCCTCGAAGGACACGGAGACCAGGTCGGAGGGGCCCACCCCGCCCCCGCCGCGGCGCCGCGCGGGCCCGGTCTCCTCCACCTTCACGCGCAGGCCGATCCCCCGGTGGCCGCTCCACTCGGGCAGCACCACCGCGAACCCCGCGGCCGTCAGGCGGGGCGCGGCCGAGGACACGAACTCCTGCGCGTCCTCGGTGGTGAGCATCAGGCGGGCGGGGGCCAGGTCGCGCAGCGCGCGCCGCAGCCGGGGGTAGTGGCGGGCGGCTCGGTCGAGGTCGGCGAGGGCGGTGGCGCCCACGTCGGCGGGGAGCCAGGCGGCGCCCTCGCCCAGCCAGACCTGCTCCAGGGGCAGGCGCAACCCGGGGTCGGAGACCGAGCGGACCCAGAACTCGACCGTCCAGGGGCCGCCCCGCCCGGGTTCGCGCAGGACGAGGAGGAGGGTGGCGCGTCCCGCGCCGCGCAGCCGGGAGCGCCAGTCCCGGAGGGGGCCGCGCAGGCGGTCGGCGGTTCCGGCGTCCACGGCGTCCCGCGTTCCGGTGAGGGCGGCGGCGAGGCGCTGCCCGGGGGTGGCCGTGCCGTCGTCCGGCCCGGTGGCGCGGCGGGGCCGGGCGGCCAGCCGCCGGGCGACGGCGTCCGTGAGGAGTTCGAGGGGGGCGAGCACGCAGGAGCGGGCGGCGCGGTCCGGTGACTCGCCGGGCATGTGGGCGCGGGCGGAGGGCGGGAGGGCGGCCGTGAGGGCGGCCAGGTGCTCCTCCGCCCAGTCCACGGGCGCGGGGCGCCACCGCGCCCGGGGCGGGTCCCCGACCAGGTCGGGAAGGACGCAGCCCGTGGTGACGAGCTGTTCGGCGAACTCCCGGACGGCCGCCAGGTGGCGGAGGGAGGGGCCGGCCGGTACCGGGGGAGCGGCGGCCAGGAAGGCCTCGGCCCCGGCGGGCGGCAGGCGGAGCGCGGGCACCCGCCAGGGGTGGAAGGCCGCAGGCTCCCCGTCGGCCGCCGTGGAGGGGGAGGGGGCGGAGGTGTCGCCGGGGAGGGTGAGCCCGAGGACCAGCGGTGAGGCCGACCCGGTGCCGGGAAGGGTGCGCAGCTCGGCGGTTCCCGCGGCGAACGGGTGCGGGCGCGGTGACCCGGCCCCCGTTCCCCCGCGGCCCTCCCGGGACGGGGCGTCCGCCTCCGCCCAGACCGCCAGCGCGTCCCCGACCCACACGCCGTGCACGACCCGCACAGCACCTCCCGCGTTCCCCCGTTGCCCGTGGGCCCAGTATCCCCGTGACCGCCGACAGCCCGGGCACGGGGGACGCGGAGCGGGCCGGGGGCGGCACGGGCGCGGACGCTCCCTCGGGGCCCCGGCGCGTCAGCCGCCTCCGTCGCCCGCCCCGCCGCCGTCGCCGCCGGATCCGTGCGGTCCCGCCGCGTCCTCCCCCGACCGCGGGGAGGGGCTCGCCAGGGACACGACCAGTGCGACGAGCATGGCGAGGACCACCAGGTACACGGCTGTGCTCCCCACGGTCACAGCCTCGCCGTGCCGAGGAAGACCGCCCACTCCCGGCGCGGGACGTCCAGGCGCCCCCGGCCGGGGTGCCCGGAGTCGCGGAGGGCGGCGCCGACGGGAGGGCCCGCGGCCGTCGCGCGGGCACCGTCCCCGGGGTGCCGCGGGGTCGTGCGGAAGGCCACCTCCACACATTCCCCCCGTTCGAGGGAGTGGCTGGACTTGAAGAATGCGAGGTCGCTCATCCACGTGGTCTACCCGCTTCCGGCACGATGGCGCTGTCCGGTTGTGGCCAGGGTCACACGGGAATCGCGGCTCCAGGGGTCCGTGCGCCGTCGCCCAAGTGTGGCCCGGCGTTTCCGGCGAGGACCCCCGCGGGCGCGGGGCCGGGGAGTAGGGTGACCCGTGACCGGACCGGGACCCTCGGTGACGGGGCCTGTGTCGCCCGGTCCTCCACCTCCCCGCACGACCGGACCACGGACGAGGCACCATGACCGGCCCCCTTCCGCACCCCCTTCCCGCCCTCACCGCCGCGTTGGCCGCGGCGGCCCTGCTCGCCGGCTGCTCCGCCGAGCCGTCCGGCCAGGATCCGGCAGGGGCCGGCGCGACCCCCTCGGCGGACGCCGCCGAACCCTCCGCCGGGCCCTCCGCCGGGCCCGCGGGCCCGGACCTGCCGGAGGCGGCCGACGGCACCGATCTGGAGGCCTGCGCCGACGCCGAGTGCGAGGTCCTGGTGGAGGCGGGCGACGAGTTCGCGATGGACGGAACCCACGGGGTGGCCCGGTTCGTGGTCGACGCGGTCGACGGGGAGGGGTTGGGCATGAGCGGTTTCGGCCCCGGGATCGAGCTCTCGGGGCACCTCCCGCCGCCGGACGGCGGCCGGCCCCCCACCTTCGTCATGAACGGCTTCACCGTCACCCTGGTCGCCGTGGACGGCTCCACCGCCCTCATGACCCTCTCCCCCTGACGCCCCGCGCCGGGGTCGGGGCGACAGGATGAATCTACGTCGTAAAGGTGGCTGTTCTTCACGACGCAGACGGACCCCGGCTGCTCGCCGGGGTCCGTCGTCGGGGATCACAGGTTCTTCGGGACCTCGTTGCCCACCGCGACGATCCCCTCGCGCATGCGCGTCCGCCACAGCAGCACCCCTCCGAGGAGGAAGAACGCGATGAGCGACAGGATCGCCACCCGGTAGCCGCCGGTCAGGGACACCGCGATCGTCACGGTCAGCGACCCCAGGAACGTGGACCCCCGGTCCGAGATCTGGAAGAGGCTGAAGTACTCCGCCTCCTTGCCCTTCGGGATGAGCTGGGAGTACATCGACCTCGCCAGGGACTGCGTCCCGCCCAGCACCAGGCCGATGCCCACACCCATGGCGATGAACAGGGGCACGTTCCCCACCGGCAGGAAGTACGCGGCCGCCACGAGGGCGCCCCAGGCCACCAGCGAGGCCAGCACGGTGTTCTTCGTCCCCAGGAAACGGGAGATCCACCCGGTCAGGAACGCGCCGCCGAACGCCACGAACTGGATGACCAGGATCGTGACGATGAGGATGTCCTGCTGCAGCCCGAGGTCCTGTGTCGCGAACGGCGCCGCGTAGCGGATCGCCGCCTGCACGCCGTCGTTGAAGAAAATGAAGGCCAGCAGGAACAGGATGGTGTTCGGGTACCTGCGCATGTCCTTGAGCGTGTGCCCGAACTCGCGCACCGACCGTCCCACCCGGGGGCGGCCGCGTCCGCGCGCCGCCATCGCGCCGAACCTGTCGCGCAGCGGTTTGACCGCCAGGACGGTGAAGCCCGCCCACCAGATGCCGCAGGAGGCGAACGCGATGCGCGCCGCGTCGTCCGCGCCGATCCCCAGGGAGTCCGCGCCGACCACGAGGCCCAGGTGGGCGGCCAGCAGGAGCGCGCCCCCCAGGTAGCCGATGCCCCAGCCGGTCACCGACACCCGGTCGCGCTCGTCGGAGGTGGAGATCTCGGGCAGGAACGCGTTGTACACCACGATCGAGAGGCCGTACAGCAGGTTCGCCAGCACGAACAGGAGCGAGGCCAGCATGTAGCCGTCGTCGGCGAAGTACAGCCCGAGGGTGGACAGCGACCCGGTGAGGGCCAGCCAGAACAGCCACCGCTTCTTGTGGCGGGACTGGTCGACCATCGCCCCCAGGACGGGCAGGCAGACGATCTGGAGCAGGATCGCGACCGTGGTCAGCGCGGGGTAGAGCGCGTTGGGGTGGAGGGTGAGGAGCTCGGTCCCGAGCGGGGCGACGGTCAGCGACGGGTCCAGGCAGGACGCGGCGTCGGGGGCGCCGGCCGACACGCAGGCCAGGTTGCTCAGGTAGGGGCCGATGAGGACGGTGACCACCGAGGTGATGAACACCGAGTTGGCCCAGTCGTAGAGGTACCAGCCGCGCTGTTCGCGCCTGCGCTGGACCGGGTCGCTGGAGGGGGCGTTGTCCGCCGCCGCCTCCGTGGGGTCGCCCATGGGGGTCATCCGTTCTGGAGGGTTGTGCCGGGGCCGGTGGGGCGGTCCGTCCACTGGCCCCGGCGGAGGAGGATCCGCCGCAGCGCGGTGGTGTTGTCGGTGACGATGCCGTCCACGCCCGCGTCGAGCAGGCGTTCCATCACCCGGGGGTCGTTGACGGTCCACACGTGCACCTGCATGCCCAGGCGGTGGGCGGTGTGGATGAGGTCGCGGCTGAGCACGGGGAAGCCGCCCTGCCACAGGGGGATCTGGGCGCACACGGGGGTGCGGCCGGCCAGGGGGCGCAGCAGGGGGGAGAGGGAGGCGATGCGCAGGCGGACCACGTCGGCGGGTCCGCAGGAGGTGGCCACGGGGTGGTCGAAGAGGCGCCGGGCCAGGTCCAGGCGCCTCTGGTCGAAGGAGCCCACGCACACCCGGTCCCAGGCGCGGGTGCGGCGCAGGACCCGGATGAGGGGGAGGACGGCGGCGTCGGCCTTGAGGTCGATGTTGAACCGCGCGTCGGGCCAGGAGCCGAGGAGGTCCTCCATGAGCGGTACGGGTTCGCGTCCGCCCACGCGTGCGCGGGCGACCTCGCCGAAGGGCAGGTCGCCGATGGCGCCGGTCCTGTCGGTGGCGCGGTCCAGTGTCGGGTCGTGGAAGGCCATGAGGACGCCGTCGGCGGTGGCGTGGACGTCCGTCTCCAGGTACGTGTATCCGAGGTCGACGGCGTGTTGGAAGGCCGCCGCCGTGTTCTCCAGCTCGGTGCTGCGCACGCCCTGGTCGTCGGTGAGCCATCCGCCCCGGTGGGCGAGGGCCACGGGTACGGGGGAGGAGAGGTACGCGTGAGTCACGCCTTGCAGTATGCCGGTTGTGCGGTGCGGTGCGCCCGTCGCCGTGGGGTGCCCGAAAATCCGGAAAACCTGGAATGCCCGGTGGGGCGGGCGGTGTGCGGCGTGCTCTGTGGAGGGGTGTAGGCGGACGTCATCCTCGTCGAAGGGACCCGTTCATGTCGACCACCCCTCCACGTCACCGCTGCCCGTTGCCCGCGTGCCGTCCCGGCCCTGCGGTCCACCGCGGCCCCTCCGCCCGTCGGGGCCGGTCTGGTGGGCCGGCCTGCGACGGGGCCCGGGGTCCGGAGTCCCTCCCGGGTCGCGGGGGGCCGGGCCGTCCGGCGCCGGACGGCCGTCCCGGGGAGGGCGCGCCGGTGGCGCCCGTGTCCGGTTCCTCCGCCGGGTCGGGGGTTGCGCGGGAGGCGGGGGCCCCGGCCGCCCGTCGCTCCCCGGGGCCGCACCGCCGGTCCGCGGCGGCGGGTCGGCGGCCGGCGCCGCACCAGCCCTCGTCCGGGGCCCGGGTGCCGGGCGGGCGTCCGCGTCCGGCGCGGACCCCGGCCCGGGCCCCGCTCGCCGGGGCGGAGGCGGGCCGGTGCGCTGCCGGTCCGCTGCTCGCGGGCCACCGGACGCCGGGTGAGGTGTATCTGCTGGCCCAGCGGTTGGCGGAGGTGCTGGTGGGCCGCCGTGCGCCGGAGGTGCTGCGGGACCAGTTGGCGGTTCCGGTCCGTGAGGAGCTGCGCCGGCTGCGGGGGGCGATCCCGTGCGGGTTGGCGCCCCGGTTGGGGAGGGTGTTCCACCAGAGGGCGGACGCGGGCGGGTCGGGTGCTCCCGAGGTGGAGGCGAGTGCGGTGATCGGCTGTGCCCGGCGGTCGCGGGTGTTCGCGTTCAGGGCGCGGCGGGTGGAGGGGCGGTGGGTGTGTGTGCGGTTGGAGACCGACAGCGCGGTGCGGAGCCGGACCGGGGTGCCGGTGGTTCGTTCGCCGTGAGGGGCGGGGTGCGGGCCCGGCGGGGGCGGGACCGCCCTCGTGCCGCGCCCGCTGCTCTCCCGGCCGGGAGAGCGCGCCTTCCGCTGACGCCCGCGGCCGAGGCGGTCCTCACAGGGCCGGGCGGGGAGGCCCTGGACGCGCTGGAGCGCGTGCTTCCCCGGGCTTGCCGGGTGGAGCTGCGCGGGGTGGGCCACCTGGCGGCGGACAACGGGGGGCGTCCGGAGCTGGTGGCCCGCGCCCTGGCGGGGTTCTTCCGGGGCGGGGGGTAGGCCGGGCGGTGCGTCCGGGCCCGGGGCCCGGACGCGGGGCCGTCGGCGGCGGTTGTCGCGGGTGAGCCGGGAAAGTGCCTGGATTTCCGGCTACGGGCGTGGATAGGGTCCCCCTGGGGTGGTCTCCTGACCGGAGCGCATCCCGTGTTCGAGCGGTCGTGCCCCGATGTGGTCGCGCCGTACCTGGTACGCGGAGGCTCCGGACGACGGCGCCCCGCAAAGGGATAAGGAGGGGGCGGTCGCGGCGCCCCCGCGCCGGGACGGCCATCCGTGTATGAAACCTGCTGACATCGTCCACCTGCACAGCCTCAGCGCTCCGACCCTGTCGCCGGACGGGCGGCGCGCGGTCTTCGCCGTGACCCGACCGGACCTGGAGGAGGACGCCTACCTCGGTTCCCTGTGGTCGGTCCCCACGGACGGGTCGGCCCCGCCAGCCCGCCTCACCCGGGGCGCCAGGGACAGCGGCCCGGTGTTCTCCCCCGACGGGCGCTGGATCGCCTTCCTGCGGCCCGACGAGGACGAGCGCGCCCAGATCCACGTGCTGCCCGCCGACGGCGGCGAGCCCTGGAAGATCACGTCGCACCCCCTGGGGGCCGGGGCGCCGCGCTGGAGTCCGGACTCCAGCCGCCTCGCCTACACCGCCAGGGTCCCCGAGCCGGGCCGGTACGTGGGCGTGGAGCCGGGCAAGGAGCCGCCCCGGCGCATCACGCAGGTCAAGTACCGGTTGGACGGCCTGGGGTTCACCAACGACCGCCGCTCGCACGTGTTCGTGTCCGCGCCGGTGGACGCCTCGGGTGAGGTGGGGGAGCCGGTCCGGGTGACCGGGGGCGACTTCGAGCACGCCGACGTGGCGTGGCGGCCCGACGGCTCCGAGCTGCTGTTCGCCGCCTCGCGGCACGAGACGCGCGACACCGACCTGGTGCAGGACGTGTGGGCGTGCGCGCCGGAGGAGGGGGCGCGGCCCCGCCGTGTGACCGCGGGGGACCTGGACGCCTGGGGCGGCCGGTTCTCCGGGGACGGTTCGACGGTGTTCTTCAGCGGTGACGAGATCGGCCCGGACCTGGACGACTTCGTGGGGCGCACGACCGGGGTGTGGTCGGTCCCGGCGGACGCCTCGGCGGTGCCGACGCGCCTGACACCGGGGGAGGGGCCGCGGATGACGGGTCCCCTGCTGGTGGTGGCGGACGGGGTGTTGGGCCTGGCCGAGAACCGGGGCGCGGTCGATCTGGTGCTGGTGCCCTTCGGGGGCGGCGTGCCGCGGGTCCTGGTGGGCGACAAGGTCCAGGTCCAGTCGTTCGACAGCGCGGGCGGTGTGACGGTCGCGGTGGTGGCCGACGGGCGTTCCAGCGGTGAGCTGGTGGTGGTGTCCGGGGACGGTGTCAGGCGGCTCACGGGGTTCGCCCGGGGGCCGGCCCCGCTCCCGATGGCCGAGCTGACGGCGCACGCGCCCGACGGGTACCCGGTGCACGGGTGGGTCACCCTTCCCGAGGGCGAGGGGCCGCACCCGGTGGTGCTGATGATCCACGGTGGCCCGTTCGCGCCCTACGGCCACCAGCTGTTCGACGAGACCCAGGTGTACGCGGCGGCGGGGTACGCGGTGGTGTTGTGCAACCCGCGCGGGTCCTCGGGGTACGGGGACGAGCACGGCCGGGCGATCATCGGCGCGGTGGGCGAGGTGAGCGCGGCCGATGTGATGGCGTTCCTGGACGCGGCCCTGGAGGACGGGCGGCTGGACTCCTCGCGGGTGGGCGTCATGGGCGGTTCGCACGGCGGCTTCATGACGACGTGGATCGCGGCGCACCACGGCGGGCGCTTCCGTGCGGCGATCAGCGAGCGGGCGGTGAACGCGATCGAGAGCTTCCACGGCTCCTCCGACATCGGTTCGTTCTTCCCGCGGCCGCTGTACGGTCCGCCGGAGGTGTGGGCGAAGGAGAGTCCGCTCACCTATGCCGACCGGATCGGGGTGCCGTTCCTGATCATCCACTCCGAGGAGGACTGGCGGTGTCCGGTGGAACAGGCGCAGCGCCTGTTCGTGGCGCTCAAGCTGCGCGGGCACGAGGCGGAGATGCTGTTGTTCCCGGGTGAGGGGCACGAGTTGTCGAGGTCGGGGCTGCCCAGCCACCGGGTCGCGCGTTTCGAGGCGGTCCTGGACTGGTGGCAGCGCCACCTGTGATGTTCGTCGGGGGCGGGGGAGGACCCCGCCCCTTCCCCCGGTTCTCGTGATACACGTCTCTTTTTCGGGGGTGGTTGACCTGGTTTTGGTGTGTTCGGAGCGGGGATGCTGTGTGCCCGCTTCGCGGGAGCCGTCGGGATTTCCGCTCGGTCGGCGCGGCCTCGCAGGTCAGGGGGTTGCCCAAGGCGAGGTAACGAAAGGGTCGCGTTTCGCCCTTGTCGTGAATTAGTGTTCCCTCAGGTCGGAACGCACCGCTTGGTCACCATCAGGGTGACGGCGTCCGGTTTCCGTCGCACCCCGCCCGTCAGCAGCTCTCTTCCCGAGGGCGGGGGCCACCGCAGCACGCCCGGCACACCTCCCGCGGCCTTCCCGCCGCGTACCGGGACCCCCTACCGCTCATCCCCGCACGCCTGCCACAGGTGTGTCCGCGGGATGCCCTGCGCTGGTAGACGGGTGTGGGAGAAAGGCAGTCGATCCCTTGACTCGCAACCCCGAACCCGGTTCGCGTGGAAGGCGCCGCGGCGCGACGGTCGGTTTCGTCGCCCTCGGCGCGCTCGCCCTCTCCTCGGCCCCGGCACTGGCCGAACCCACCGCGGAGGAGGCGCAGCAGCGCTACGAGGAGCTCCAGGAGGAGCTCTCGGTGCTGAACGAGGCCTTCAACCAGGCGGAGGAGGACCACTCCAGCGCCCGGACCGAGCTGGAGGACATCGACGCCCGGCTGGCCGAGGCGCAGGAGGACCTGGACGCCATGTCCGGCCAGGTCGCCGGGATCGCCCGGGTCGCCTACACCGAGTCCACGCACAGCCTCTTCACGGTGCTGTTCGACAGCTCCCCCGACGCGGCGCTGCAGAACGTGGCCGACCTCAACTTCCTCTCCGAGGGGCAGGAGGTGGTCCTGGCGGACTACGTCGTGGAGGTGGAGCGCGCCGAGGAGCTGCGCGAGCAGGCCGCGGCGGCCGAGGAGGGGGCCGCGCAGGCCCTGTCCGAGGCCGAGTCGGCCCAGGAGGAGGGCGAGGCGGCCCTGGAGGAGCAGGCCGTGGTGCTGGAGAGCCTGGGCGGGGTGGACCCGACGGCCGGCGCCGCGGGCGCGGCCGCCACCGGAGGGGACGCCGGCGCGGTGTCCGGGGACGTCCAGGCGGTACTGGACTTCGCCCGCGCGCAGATCGGCAAGCCCTACGTGTGGGGCGGCACCGGGCCCGACGGCTACGACTGCTCGGGCCTGGTCCAGGCGGCGTGGGCCCAGGCGGGCGTGAGCCTGCCCCGTACCACCTACGACCAGGTGAACGCGGGCACGCGCGTCTCGCGCGACGAGGTCCAGCCGGGGGACCTGCTGTTCTTCTACAGCGAGTCCGCCCCCAGCCATGTGGGGATCTACTCCGGCAACGGGATGATGATCCACGGCTCCAACCCCTCCAAGCCGCTGGAGGAGGTCTCGCTGGCCGCGTACTGGGACGGCGTCTTCTCCGGGGCGGTCCGCGTCGGCTAGCGGATCGGCCGCGCGGTCGCGGCGAGGGCGGGGCCGCGCTCTTGTCCGGGTGCGGCCCGCGTATCCTTCGGCCCATGGGACGACTTCTGTTCAGGGTCGCCGCCGGCGTGGCGGTGGTGCTCGCCTTCTTCTGGCTGCTCTCCGTGGTGGTCGGCCTGCTGATCTGGGGCGTGGTCGTCGCCCTGGCCGTCGGCGTGGTCGTCCTCGGGGTGAGGATGCTCAGGGCCGATTCCGCCGGGAGGGGCCGGTAGCCCGCCTCCCGGGGCGGGGTCCGGCGGGGCGCGTCGCACCGGCC
>NZ_JBSHDN010000091.1:0-26160 GCF_053616335.1 Nocardiopsis sp. NPDC055824 | reverse complement strand
GCCCGGGGGAGGGCGGCGCCGGCGGCTCACCGCGTGCGGCGGGTCCTGCCCGTGCGCGCTACTCGGCGGGCCAGGAGACCTCGGTGGCGACGTGCACGGCCTCCAGGTAGCGCGGGTCGAACAGGGGCTCCAGGTCGGGCAGCTCGTCCAGCTGGCCGTTGTCCACCAGGGTCTCCCCCTCGGCCTCGGTCAGGTTCAGGTCGATGTACCCGGGAGGGGCGTCGTCGGGCGTGGACGAGGTGACCAGCTCGTGCTCGGCGTTCCACACCCGCAGGTTGTGGTCGACGTCGTACCCGGACTCGGCCAGGTCGGCGGCGTACCCGACGCACTCCTCGCCGTTCTCCTGGCAGTACGAGAACGCCTGGGCGATCGCGCGCAGGTAGTCCTCGACCACGGTCGGGTTCTCCTGGGCCCACTCGGGGTGCGTGGCCATCACGCCGAACGAGCCGACGACCCCGTAGTCCTCGGGGAGCCACTCGTTGTACTCCTCGTCCATGTCGGCGAGGAGGAACGGCTCGTTGGACCGGAACCCGGTGAGAGCCTGCACCTGGTCGCGGGGCAGGACGCTGGGGTCGTAGCCGACCTCCACGATCTCGATGGCGTCCATGTCGACGCCGTCGGCGACGAGCATGGCCTCCAGCGGGGCGGGCAGCATGCCCTTGTGCCCCAGGGTGGTGCCCTCCAGGTCGCCGAGCTCCTCGATGCCGGTCCCCGTCAGCAGGGTGGCGATGGGGACGTGCCCGTACGTGGAGATGCCGATGACGTCGTGGCCGGCGTCGTTGGCCTGGAGGACCTCGGCCTCGTTGCCCAGCGACGTGAAGTGCGCCGTACCGGCCGAGACCAGCTGGGAGTTGCCGATCGTGTCGCCGGTGCCGGGCTGGATCTCGACGTCGAGGCAGACGGCGTCGAAGAAGCCGAGGGCGTCGGCGGCGACGGCCTCCAGGATGCTCACGGAGGCCTGGTACTGGTATCCGGTGATGTAGGTGACGGGTCCCGCGGCGCGGTTGGTCTCGCACCGCTCCTCGTCGATCACGGTGGCCACGTCCGCCGGCTCCTCGGTCGCCTCCTCGCCCGCGCAGGCGGTGGTGAGGAGGAGGGCCGAGGTGAGGGCCGCGGCGGCCACGGGGCGTACGCGCCGGATCCGGGGCCGGGGGAGGGAGGCGGGGGGGAGTGCCACGAGGGCTCCTTCGGGTGTGTGCGTCACTGCTGCGACTCGTGCCAGAACAGCAGTCGTCGTTCGAGGACGGTGATGAGTGCGAGCATCAGCACGCCCATGGCGGCCAGACAGGCGATGGCCGCGTAGACGTACTCCAGGCGGGCGGTCGCGGCCGAGGTGCGGATCATCGTGCCGAGTCCGCTGGAGGACCCGGCGGCGACGAACTCCGCGACCACGGCGCCCACGATGGAAAGGGGGAACACCACCCGCAGCGCTGCGAGGGCGTAGGGGAGGCTGCTGGGGACGCGCAGCCGGAGCAGCACCTCCAGGCGGGAGGCGTGCAGGGTCGAGAACACGTGCAGGACGGGCACGGGCACCGACCGCAGCCCGGTCGTCATGTTGATGAGCACCGGGAAGAAGGTGATGATCGCGGTGACGATCACCTTGGGCGCCATGCCGAACCCGAACGCGACCACCAGGGCGGGGGCGAGCGCGACGACGGGGGTCACGTTCAGCACGACGGCCAGCGGCATGATCGCGCGCCGCACCACCGGCACCTCGGACATGACGAGGGACAGGACGAACGCCGTCCCCGCTCCGAAGGACACGCCGAGGAGGGCGATCCGGAGCGTGGACCACGCGTTGCCGAGGAACAGGCCGGGGTCCTCCACCAGGACCGTGCCCACCTCCCGGAGCGGGGGGAGCAGGTAGGGCTGGTCCTCGGCGACCGCCGTCCAGGCGAGGCCGCAGAGCAGCACGGCCACGGTGGCGGGCATCCACAGCCCGATGCCGAACAGGCGGCGGCGTACGCGCGGGGCCGCCCCTCGCGGGCCCTCCTCGCGGTCGGGACGGGGACGGGCGGGGGTCTGGGTGGCCATGGCCGTTCCTCCTCTCGGGGCGGTGCTCACAGGGGGACGAGGTCGTCGGGGGCGGCTCCGGCCTCCCAGGCGGTCTGGAGGGAGGCGCGCACCCTGTCCTCCAGGACGTGCAGGCGGGGCCCGGTCACGACGCCCCGGTCGCGGGGGCGCGGCAGGTCGACGTCCAGCACCTCGTGCACGCGTCCCGGACGGGCGGACATCACCACGACCGTGTCGGAGAGGGTGACCGCCTCGCGGACCGAGTGGGTGACGAACAGGACCGTCGTGGACATGCGCTCCCACAGCCCGAGGAGCTGGAGCTGGAGCGCCTCACGGGTGAACTCGTCCAGCGCGGAGAAGGGCTCGTCCATCAGCAGCAGGTCGGGGCGGATGCCGAAGGCGCGGGCGATGGCGACGCGCTGCCTCATGCCGCCGGAGAGCTCGTGGGGGTACTTGCGGGCGGCGTCCTCCAGGCCCACCATGCGGAGCAGCAGGTCGGGGTCCTCGCTGCCCCGGCCGGCCCGGCGGTTGACGCGGGAGGGCAGGGACACGTTGCGCCGCACGTTCTGCCAGGGGAGCAGGGCCGGGGACTGGGGGACGAGGCCGACGGCCTTGGCGGCGGCCATGCGCTCCGGGGTCGACCCGAACACGGAGACGGTCCCGGTGTCGTGCCGCTCCAGCCCGGCCACCACGCGCAGCAGGGTGGACTTCCCGCACCCGCTGGGGCCGATGAGGCTGACGAAGCGGCCCCGGGGGATCTCCAGGTCGACGTCGTGGAGCGCCGGCCGGAGCGGGTCGGCGCCCTCGTAGGCCTTGGTGAGCCCGCGCACCTCGATCCTGTCGCCGGTCACGCCGCGTCCCCGTGCCGCGGCGTCCGCTCCCCGAGGGGGAGCCGGGGGAGGGGCCCGGTCCCCGAGGGGAGCCGGAGGCGCGGAACCGCTGCGGGCGCTCGCGAGGCGGCGCCGTGCGCGGACGGGTCGGTGGGCGGCGGTGTCATTCCTGCTCCTCGATATGCGTGATCGGATGATCGCACACGGTGGCGCTCCGGTGAATGGGTGTTTCCGGGGCAAAGGGAGGAGCGCCGGTCGGGGGTGCCCGAAAAGGGCTGCGGAGGAGCGGGAACGGCTGTGCGGCACGTGGGGAAAGCGGGGAAAAGGGGACCCGGGCGCCCGGCGGGAATCGGGGACGCGTGCGCCGGCGGCGCGTCGCCGGCGCGGGAAAGGGTCGCGCGCGCATGTGGCGTGCGGCGGCGCGCGGGCGCGCACGCGCGGCGCGCATGCGCGACGGGCGGGACATCCATGAACACCCTCCGGGGATGACTGCCTCCGGGCACGGCGAACCAGGGACCGGAGACGTTCGTTGGAGAGCGGGTGGGAGCATGGAATGCGGCGGCCCGCGGGGTTTGACGCGTGGAACGTTAGGGTTAATCGATTAACACGTTATGAAGTGTTCATCACGTACTGATATCGAGTGTGCGGATCCTGTGATGCTCGTCGACCAGGGCGACGGTGATCCGGTAGGAGGCGAACGCGGCGGGGAGCCAGGCCCCCCGCCCGAACAGCCGGGCGAGCGGTTCGCCGATGACCAGGAGGACGTGCGCGTCCGGGAAGTGGTGGTCGCGCAGCCACACGAGCTTGAAGGCGTCGGCGATGACCTTGTTGCGCTGGGTCGACTTGACCGGGCCCTGGAGCGGGGTGAACTGCACCAGGAGGCTCGGGCGGCCCCCGTCGGCGCAGTCGACGCCGATCCTCGTGCCGTCGGGCAGCGTGAACTCGCGGGGGGTGAGTTCGATGCCCAGGTGCGCCGACAGGGCCTCGGCCAGGCCGGGGTCGCCCTGGCGGGCCGGTCGGGTCGAGACCACCGACGACGGACTTCTCGCTGAATACGCCATGGTAGGAAGACTTTAGTGCACAGAAGCCCCATAGTCATCGCGGCGTCGTCGTTCCGGGCGGGTAATCCACGTGCTTCGGAGGGTCCTACCTGGGGCTTTATGGAAGGGATTCGTGTCGCGTCTCACAGGCGTATTATCTCTGCCGGGGAAGGCTCCGCAGGGGGCTCGGGGCAAGGTTTCCCGTAGATTCGCAGGTCGGACGGCACGAACCGAAATCAGTGGCTTCGGGTGTGCCCGGATGTCAGGGAAAAGGGCTCTGCTATTGCCGTTTCCCATGGTCTTCGGAAAAGGCCAGTTCAGAGCGTGTTCCGGCCCGCGGGAGGAAATGTGGGATCACCGGTTGTCCTCGAAACGAGACCGGGGAATCCCGCTTCGGGCGTCGCGGGGCCCCTCCGGCAGGGGGCGCGGGGCCCGCGGGGCGGCGGTCCGCGCGGAGGGGGCACGGGAGCCCGGGGCCGCGCGAGGTCCCGGGCGTACCGGGTCCCCGGTACGCCCGGGAACCCGGTACGCGGGGTCCGGCGGGTCAGGCGACCTGGTCCGCCGCCGCGCGCTCGGCGGTGTCGAGCAGCGCCTGCCGCTCCCCGGGGCCGATGAACCTGCCCGCGACCACGACGGCGTGGATGCGCGTGGTGTTGCGGATGTCGGCCAGGGGGTCGGCGTCCAGCACCACGAGGTCGGCGGCCCTGCCCTCCCGGACGGTGCCCGACCACTGTTCGCGGCCCAGGAAGCGGGCCGCCTCCAGGGTCGCGATCCGGAGGACCCGCGCGGGGCTCAGCCCTGACCGCACCAGCAGTTCCAGCTCGTCGTGCAGGCCGAACCCGGGGAGGACGCCCGGGGTGAGCGGGTCGGTGCCCGCGAGCAGGCGCACCCCGGCCGCGTCCATCGCGACGACGGTCTCCCGGCGCCGCTCGAACAGGTCGCGGCGCAGGGCCCCCTCGGCGGCGCTGCGTCCACGTGTGTAGACCTGTTCCAGGACGTACTTCCACATCTCGCGCATGTACGGCGGCAGGTACCGCAGGCGGGGGTCCTCCAGTCCGGCCCGCTCCGGCAGGTCCACCTTCTCGTGCATCACCAGCGTGGGGCACAGGGCCACGTCGTTGGCGGCCAGCCGTCCGAACACCGAGGCCGCCGCCGCGGAGTCGTAGGAGTTGACGGACTCCCACTCCACCTCGTTGATCTGCCGGAACCAGCTGGAGTAGTAGGTGTCGGGTTCGAGGGAGATCCGCGCCATCGACGCCTCCATCTCCGCCGCGTCCCGGGAGAGTGCGGGCCACAGGCCGTGGACGTGCTCGAAGGAGCGCTGGCCCAGTTCGACCTGTTCCACGAAGGGCACCAGGTCCGAGCGGTGGCCGACGACGGGGATGTCCTGGCGCCGGGCCTCCTCCATCAGGGCGAGGTAGGACTCGCGGTCCAGCCGGGAGTAGACCTTCACGAAGTCCGCCCCGGCGTCGCGGGTCTCGCCGACGGCGCGGCGGGCGTCCTGGGCGCCCTTGACGACGGTGGGCGCCGCGGGGCCCGGGATGTCCTCCCAGAGGGAGGGGGAGCCGTCCACCAGGTTGCCGCCGACGACCCAGCGGGGGCCCGACATCGTTCCGGCCCCGATGCGCCGCCGCCAGTCGTGGACCCGGGGGCCGCCCCACATCTCGCGCACGGTGGTGACGCCGTTCGCGAGGTAGAGCGCGGGGATGATCCGCTCGTCCTCGATGTCGCTGTGGACGTGCATGTCCGCCAGGCCCGGGATGAGGTACTTCCCGGTGAGGTCGACCACCGACGCGGTCTCCGGCACGGGGACCTCCGCGGTGCGTCCGACCGCGGTGATGACGCCGTCCTCGACGAGGACGGTGCGGTCCGGGGCGGACGGGCCGCCGGTGGAGTCGATCACGGTCACATGGGTGTACGCCTGCACGGGTCTTCTCCTCATGGGTTGGGCTCGCGCCACATCGGGTGGACGGTGGGTCCGTCGGGAAGGGTGACCGGGTCGCCCAGCGGGGCGAACCCGTGCCGGGCGTAGAGGGCCGCGCTCCGCTCGGTACTGGCCTCCAGGTAGGCGGGGAGGCCGGCACCGTCGAGGCGGTGGCCCAACAGGGCAGAGCCCAGTCCTCGGCCCCGGGCGCGTGGCAGCACGCAGATCGTCGAGAGGTACAGGTGGGGGACGGTCGGGTGCCGGTCCTCCATGGTCCGCCCGAGCAGGGCGATCCGCGGCACGTGGGGCGCGTACGCCGCGGGGAGCGCCCGGAGGCTCTCCTCGCCCGGGGATCGGGCGGGGCCCGAGCGGTGGGACCAGAGGGCGAGGGCGCTCCCGGTCCCGTCGACCAGCACACGGTCGGTCGCGAGCGCGGTGGCGACGAACTCGCGCATCAGGGCGGGGAGGAGTGCGCGGCGCTCCTCGGCGTCGGGGATCATCCAGGCCATAACGGGGTCGGAGTCCATCGCCTCGGCGATGACGGCGGCCGCCCGCTCCTCGTCGGAGGGAGGGAGTTCGCGGATCTCGATCATGGAGCGATCATACGTATGTATATGACGTTTGTACAATACACTTGTATATAAAGAGGTTAGAGTGGGCGCATGGGACACAAGGAGCAGTTGCTGGAAGGCGCCAAGCAGTGCCTGTACACGAAGGGCTACGCCCGCACGACCTCGCGCGACATCGTGGCCGCCTCGGGGGCGAACCTGGCGTCGATCGGCTACCACTACGGGTCCAAGGAGGTCCTGCTGACCACCGCGATGATCGCCGTCGTGGGGGAGTGGTCGGATCGCGTGCTCGCGGTGCTCTCCGCCGCCGACGGCGGTTCCGCGCCGGTCGACAGGTTCGAGGAGACGATGAACCGGCTCGTGCGCTCCCTGGGCGACGTCCGCACGATGGTGGCCGCGAACTTCGAGGTGCTGGCCCAGCTCGACCGCATGCCCGAACTCCGCGACCAGCTCGCCGGGGCCCACCGGCTCGCACGCCGGGGGCTGGCCGCCGTCGTGCTCGGCGTGCCGGTGGAACAGGTGACGGACGAGCAGGAGGACACGGTCGGCTCGCTCATGCTGACGCTGGTGCCCGGCGTGATGGCGCAGAGCCTGGTCTCACCCGGGGAGACGCCGGACGGGACGCGGCTCGCCGCCGCGATCCGGGCGCTGCTGCCGCAGGCGCCCGGATCGGCGGGGGAGGCGGAGGGCGGCACGGTCCCGGGCCGCGCCTGAACCCGGACCGCCTCCCTCCGTTCCCGGGGGCGGGCCCCGGCCCGGCCCCCGGCGGGTCACCGGCCGCCGAAGAACTCCGCCAGCACGGGCGCGAGCCGCTTCGGCGCCGTCATCACCGAGCCGTGGTTCAGACCCGGCAGCACGCGGTGCTCGGCGGCGTCGAGCACCCCCGCCAGCTCCTCCGCGGCCCTGTGGAACCCGGCCGGGCTCCTGCCGCCCGTCAGCACCAGTGTCCGCGCGTCGGTCGACCACGCGTCCGCGTCCAGCGGCTCCCCCCGCTGGGTGTCGCCCATGACCGCGATGTCGTAGGGCAGGGTGTGCGCCATCGCGGTCAGGGTCGCCCACTGCTTGGGCATCATCCGCATCAGTCCCACCACGAACCCGGGCATGCCCTGCGCCCCGGTCATGAACTCCCGCACCGCGTCCGGGCGCCGTCCCTCGGAGAGCAGGGCGTCGATGCGCGACGGGAAGCCCGGCGGGGGGCCGAAGCCGCCCGGTTCCACCGAGAACGGCGGCTCGTAGAGGGCGAGCCGGTCGACGCCCGCCCCGGCGACGGCGGCCCGGAGCGCGAGAACCGCCCCGGACGAGCTGCCGAACACCGACGCCGAGCCGCCGACGTGCGCGATCAGCGCCGCGATGTCCTCGATCTCGCGCTCCACGGCGTAGGCCTTCGCATCGCCGCTCGCGCCCCGGCCACGCCGGTCGTAGTTGACCACGGTGAACCGCTGGGCGAGCAGGCGGGCGAGCCCGCGGGTGTCCCCGCGGTCGGCCAGGGCCGAGGGGACCAGGACCACCGGACTCCCCTCGCCGAGGCGCTCGAAGGCGATCCGCGTCCCGTCCGCCGAGGCGACCGCGGAGTCCGCCGCGGTTCCGTTCTTGCTGTTCGAGCCCATGTGTCCTGCTCCGATCCGGGTGCTGCTCCGTCGTGTCCGACCGTGTGACGGCGGTCCGCCGGAAAAGGAATCGGCACGGCGGCGACCGGTCCGGCCCTTCGGCGCGGGCGCCCGTCCTCGGGCGCGCCTTCCGGCCTCCGGGCACCCGGCCGGCCTTGTTAACCGTATGTATATACGGTTATTGTCGTACGCCCATACGGTTATCAAGGCACCCGTGGAGGCCCCCGTGAACCGCCGTCCCGCCCGCCCCGCCCCGCGATGGGCCGCCGCCCTCTGCGCGGCACTGCTCCTCGCCCCGGTCGGCGGCGCCCCCGCCGCGGCCGCCGCCGCACGGGATCCCGCCGACCCCTACGCCGCGATCGACGACTACGTGCAGAGGCGCATGGAGGCGACCGGCACACCCGGGCTGTCCTACGCGGTGGTCGGACCCGACGGGCCCCTCCACCGGGCGGCGTGGGGAACCGACGGCGACGGGGCCCCCGTCACGGCCGGGACGCCGTTCCTGTGGGGGTCCGTGGCCAAGCCGGTCACCGCGACCGCCGTCCTCGCGCTGGCCGAGGACGGCGCACTCGGACTGGACGACCCGGTCGCCGACCACCTGCCGGAATTCCGGTTCGGAGGGGCGCACGCCCCGCAGACCACCGTCCGCCACCTGCTCGCCCAGACCTCGGGCCTGCCGCCCTCGTCGGCCTTCGCGGTCTCCGACTGCCGGGGGGACTGCCCCCGGCCCGCCGACCGCCTCCCGGCGCTGGACCGGATCCGGCCCCTCGCGCCCCCCGGCGGCGAGTACGCCTACACCAGCGCCAACTACCTGGTCCTCGCCGCCGTGGTCGAGTCCGTCACCGGCGTCCCCTTCTCCGACCACGTCCGCGACGCCGTGCTCGAACCGGCGGGTGCGGACGGTGCGATCACCGACCCCGCCTCGGCCCGTGACCGCGCCCTGGCCCCGGGGCACCTCCCGCTCTGGGGCGTCACCGCGCCGGTCGCGGCCGGACTCGACCCCCACGGGGCGGCGTACGGCTACCTCGGCGGCGACCTCGACGACCTCGCGGCGCTCGCCTCCCTCTACCTCCGGGGCGGAGGGGGCGTCCTGTCGGCGGACTCCTTCGGGGAGATGAGCCGCGAGCAGACCACGGACGACGGGGCGGGGACGGGCTACGGCCTGGGGTGGCGCGTCGGCGGACTCGACGCCCCGCTGGACGGGGCCGTGTGGCACAGCGGGGCCGCACCCGGCTACTCGGCCGTGCTGCTCCTGCTCCCCGAGCGCGGCCTCGCCCTCGTCATGCAGCAGAACTCCCACGGGCTCCTGCACGACGCGGCGAGCACGGACGTCCTGTTCGGGGCCTCCGCCATGCTCGCGGGCGCCCCGGAGCCGGAAGGCGGCCCGTCCCGCACCGCCTACCTGCTCACCGTCGCCGCCGCCACCGGTCTGGCCGTGTGGCTGACGGCGACGGCCGCCGGGGCGTGTGCGGCACTGCGCCGACCGCGTACCCCGGCCGCTCCGCCCACCAGGACGGCCACCGCGTTCCGGATCCTCCCGGGGCTGCTCCCCGTCGGAGCCGGGGCCGTCCTCCTCGCGGTGACGGGGGCCGACGGGGCTCTCGCGTGGGCGCCCGACGTCGCCCTCTCCCTCGCCGTCGCCGCGGCGGCCGGCGTCGCCTCGGCCGTGCTCCGCACGTGGGCCGACGTCCGAGCGCGGCGGGCCGGGGCGGCGCGGGACCGGGCCGCCCCCGCGTAGGCGTCGCGGTCCTGAGGCAGAGGAAGGGGCGTCACCGCTCTCCCGCCGAGAGACCGGTGACGCCCCCGCGTGTCCGTCGTGGTCTTCCCCAACCACGATTAGAACGCATGTACGAATCTAGCAGCTGTGGGTGACGTGCGCGAGATCCGCCGCGCGGAGCCGCCGGTGACGCGGTGCCACGAACCGGCCCCGAGAAATGTCATGGCGGAGCGGTGACGCGGTCCCACCGCCGGACGGACGCCCCCTCGGCTGAAGAGGTCCCCCCCCAGCGGCGTTCCGGAAAGGCCGGCCGCATCGGCGGCCGCGGGGGACTTGAGTGTGCCGCGGCGTCATGGTTTCTCCTGGAGCACAGCCCACCCCGGGCCACCGCACACGAACGAGAGGGGCGACATGGCACTGCCCGGCCCGATCCCGGTCGAGGACTTGGACGGCGGTTCCGAGCCGCGGTGCGTGACCGCCGACGAGACCCGCAGCGTGGTGCGCTGCGAGCGGGCCGACGACCCGAGCCGGCTGTTCCACCTCCGGGACAGCGGCGGCGACGAGAACCGGCACCTGGTTCGGGTCGACCCGGACGACCCGGGGTCTGCGGCGGTCGACCTCACCCCGTTCCCGGGGGCGGGGGTGCTGAGCTCCGCTCCGGCCCCGGCCGCCCGGGGCGGGCCGGTCGACCACTGGTACCGCTACGTCGGCGGCCCCGCGGACGCCGGGCAGGAGGCGGACATGCAGGCCCGCTCGCCGATCTCCCGGGTGGACGAGATCACCACCCCGCTGATGGTGGTCCAGGGCGCCAACGACACCCGTGTCGCGCAGGCCGGGTCCGACCGGATCGTCGAGGCCCTCCGCGCCCGCGGGGCCGAGGTGGGGTACCCGGTCCTCCCCGAGGAGGGCCACGACTTCGTGAACCCGGAGAACCTCATCACCGCGTTCGGCGCCGCCGAGCGCTTCCTCGCCCGCCACCCGGAAGGGCGGAGCGACCGGGCCGACCGCGACCGCGCCGACGGGGCGGCCCTTTCGACCACCGTTTCCCACACTCGCGAAGGGTGACCACCGCATGGACACGAGCCAAGGCAGAACCGTCCGACCGCTGGGCGCGTTCGAGCGGACCATCGACCTCTACATGCACCGCAACCCGGTCCAGTTCTCCCTGGTCGCCGAGCTGTCCCACCGGGTCCTGCCCGGCTCGGCGGCCGCGGCCCTGGCGGTGCTGCGGGTCCGCCATCCCCTGCTCGGGGTGGCGGTCGACCGCACCGCACCGCAGGCGGTCTTCCGGGCGGCTGACGGCCCGATCCCCCTGGAGGCGGCCGCGGACGGCACCCCGTGGCAGTCCGTCGTCGCCGTCGAGCAGACACGGCCGATCCCCCCGGAGCCGGGGCCGCTGGTCCGCGCCGTGCTGGTCCCGGGGGAGCCGGGGAGCACCGTGGTGCTGACCTTCGCCCACCAGATCGCCGACGGTGTCGGCGGGCTGCGGGCCCTGCTGGACCTGGTGGCGGCGCTGGGCGGCGAGGAGCCGGCGCCCGGCGGGGTCCCGGAGGCGCAGGAGGACCTCCTCGCCCGCAGCGGGGGAGCGGCGGAGGCCGACGGCCCCGCGGCCGGGCCCCCTCCGGAGAACGACGCTCGCATGGACGCGCCCGGCGAGCTCACGCCGTTCTCCGGGAGCAGGCCGCACGTCGACGCCCTCGCCCTGGACCGGGGCCTGACAGCGCGGCTCGTCCGCCGCTGCCGCCGGGAGCGCGCCTCGGTGCACGCCGCCCTCTGCGCGGCCGCCGCGGTGGTGTTCCACCGGCGGGGGCGCGAGTACGTGCGTGTGCTCAGCCCCGTGGACCTGCGCCGCGCCGCCGGGCTGCCCGACGAGGTGGCGGTCCGGTTCGCGGGCGCCCGGACGGGGAGCGACGTGGACGGCGCAGGCGACTTCTGGCAGCTGGCCCGCCGCACCCGCGCAGCGCTCTCGCTCCAGCGGACGCCGGACGCGCTCAGGGCCGGCGCCGCGGCCATCGCGGGACAGCCCCCGTCGAGCAGTGCCGAGGCCGAGGCGATGATGGCCTCCGCCACGGCCGCCGACGTCCAGATCACCAACCTCGGGGTCGCGGACCCCGGCCCGGGTATGGAGGCGGTCACCGCCCTGTGGGGTCCGGCACAGACCACCCAGCTGCGGGGCGAGCACGTCCTCGGCGTCGTGACCGTCGGCGGGCGGCTGAGGATGACGGAGCTGACCCATGACCCCGTCGCCGGCCTCGTCCCCGAGATGGGCGCCGTGCTGGCCGAGGCGTGCGCCGAGCCCCCGGGCGCGTGAGGGCCGTCCGCGGTTCCCCGGGTTCTGGGGCCGGGTCTCCCAGGCTCTGGGCTCGCGTCCGGGGGAGCCCGGTGGGCGGCTGTCGGGCCTGTCCGCGGCGGCGGGCCCCGCGTGTCGGCACGGTGATCAGGCGCGTTGCGCGCGGGGTTCCATCGGCAGCACGAAGGGCCTGCTGCTGGGGTAGAGTTGCCTCTGGCGACGGGCGGCAGCATGCCCGGGAGTCGCCGAGGGCCTCTAGCTCAATTGGCAGAGCAACGGACTTTTAATCCGTGGGTTCAGGGTTCGAGCCCCTGGGGGCCTACTCATGGAAGCCCAGGTCAAAGGCCATCTCAAGGTCTCGGTCCTGGGTTTTTCCCGTTCCCGGGGCCGCCGCCCGCTCCTGTGCCTCCGCCGTGCCGCCACCTCGTGCGCGTGCCCGCTCCCCCCTCCTGCTCCGTCCCGTGGCCGGGCCTGCTGTCCGGTGCGCAGGGCTACTCGTCCTCCTGGGGCGTGTAGAGCATGATCCAGTGGTCCCGCTCGGGGTCGTGCAGCACCTCGATGTCGAAGCGGGCCCACCCCTGGGTCGGGTGGTGCATCCGCTTGACCGCCGACCTCGAAGCGCCGACCTCGCCCTCCTCCCAGTGGTCGCGGAAGCTCTGACTGGTCGCGGTGAGCTCGGCGAGCAGGGACCGCAGGTAGGCGTCGTCGGGGTACCGGCTCAGCGCGATCCGGAACTCGGCGGCCGCGGCCCGCAGGAAGCGCTCCGAGCCCTCGCCTCCGAGCAGGCGCGCCAGGGTGTCGGTCGTGAAGGCCTGGTAGGCGATGTTGCGCTCGAACGGGCCGTCGCCGAACGAGGTCCCGAGCAGCTCCTGCGCGGCCTTGTTGCGGGCCAGCAGGTCCAGGCGCCCGTCGTGCACGGTGACCGGCATCGTCTCGTCCAGGCCCCGCAGCAGGCGCAGCAGCCCGGGGCGGATGACCGAGGCGGGGGAGGCCGGCTCAGGCGGGGGCTCACCGCCCAGCCGGAAGAGGTGGGCGCGTTCGGCGTCCGAGAGACCGAACGCCTGTGCCAGCGAGGCGAGGATCTCGCGCGAGGGGCGGGGCGCCCTGCCCTGCTCCAGGCGTGTGTAGTACTCCACCGAGATCCCCGCCAGGTCGGAGACCTCCTGGCGGCGGAGCCCCGGAACCCGCCGGCGGGAGGTCCGCACGCCGCCCCGCGGGTCCGCGGGGCTCATCGCGGCCCTGCGGCGCCTCAGGTACGCCCCGAACTCGGTTCGATCGCTGCTCGGCATGCCCCTTATTGTCCCCGCCCCGTGTCGGCGGGCGAGCCTGGTCCTGCCGATACCACCCTCGGCTCGGCCTTCCTGCCCCGCCCGTCCTCCCGGATCATCGAAAACGAACCGGGTTCACCAGGAACGCCCCGAGCATGTGGCGGACCGCCCGGGGCCGAGGAGAGGGCATGACCAGTACAGCGTGGACCTTCACGATCCCCCGGAGTCGCGTCCAGGAGTTCCGGGACCTCCTCGCCGACCTGAACAGGGACCACCTGCCCGGCCTGGACACCCGGGCCCGAGAGGTCGGCTACCTCCGGGAGCGGATGTGGCTCCAGCCGGGGGAGGACGGCGGCGCGGAGTTCATCGTCTACCTCGAATTCGACGAAGGCGTCGACCTGGCCGACTTCTCCGAGCGGCTCCTGGCCTACGAGTCCGAGTTCACGCGGTGGTGGACGCCCCGCTTCGCCTCCTTCGGAATCCCCACCTCGTTCGGTGAGCCCCTGCTGTCCTGGGACGCCTGAACCGGATCTCCGCGCACACCCCCCGCACACCCGCACACCCGCACGACGATCGGAAACCTCATGGACGACCAGAGAGTGACGCCCGTCGCCCACACCGGGCTCGCCGTGGCCCAGGAGTTCATCCGCGCCGTCGAGGCCAAGGACATCGACGCCGTGGCCCGGACCCTGGCAGGCGAGGCGCGACAGCTGTTCATGCACGCCGGGGGCGCCACGACCCCCCAGGGTGTCGCCGACATCGTCGCGGGCCGCAAGCGGGGCGTCTGCGTCGCCGACGTCAAGGGCAGGAGCGAGGTCCTCGCTTACACGGGCGCCCTGTTCGACAAGTTCTCCCCGCTGCGCTGGCGCGACCACAGGTGGGTCGTCTCGCCCGACGGCGGCGAGCTCTTCTTCCACGGCGTCGGCGACATGGTCGTGGCGCGCACGGGACAGCCCTACCGCAACACCTATGTGACGCGGTTCGATGTCGAGGACGGCCGGATCGTCCTCATGGCCGAGTACGGGAACGCGCTGATGTACGCCGGGCTGGGCGTGCGCCCGAACGGGGCCGAGTTCCGCTCCCTGCTGCGCGCGGTCGGCCGCATGCTCTCGCCGCGGCTCTCCGCCCGCTCGGGCCTGTGAGCCTCCCGCCCCAGGCGGGCGGCCCGGCCCCTGCCCGGGCGTGGACTCACCCGGCGACGGGCGACGGCGGCGCCTCGACGACGAAGAACAGGAAGCCGATCTGCGTGGACAGGGCGTGGAAGTCGTCGGGGAACAGCTCACGGGCGGCCGGGTCGGGCTGCGGCTCGCTGATGACGGAGAGGCGGAAGCCGGCGGCGGTGAAGGCGTCGGTCATCGCGTGCAGCGGTCGGCGCCAGAACTTCAGCGTGACGGTCCGCCCGCTGAACGAGAGCTCGTCGGAATAGCTGGTGGTCGCGGAATAGTCGGGTCGGGGGTCCTGGATCGCGTAGTCCACGAACGGGTGCTGCACCGAGGCGATCAGCCGGCCGCCCGGCCTGAGCACGCGCCGCATCTCGGCCAGCGTCGGCCCCCAGTCCTCCAGGTAGTGCAGCACCAGCGACGCGACCACGTCGTCGAACGCGTCGTCGTCGAACGGCAGGGGGTCGCCCAGGTCCGCCACGCGCAGGTCGACGCCGTCCCCGAGCCGCCGCCTGGCCAGCGCCAGCATCCCGGCGCTGGCGTCGACGCCGGTGACGACGGCGCCGCGTTCGCGCAGGGCGGCCGACAGGGGACCCGCGCCGCAGCCGGCGTCCAGGATCCGGCGGCCGGCCACGTCCCCGGCGAGGGCCAGCATCGCCGGCCGCTCGTAGTAGGCGTTCTGGATGTTGTTCTCGTTCTCCGCCGCGTACGCCTCGGCGAAGCCGTCGTAGTCGTTCGTCCGGCCCGGAGCATCGGGCCGGGCGGGGGTCTCGGGGGTGCCGGTTCCTCGGTCCATGGCCAGAGCCTAGATGAGTAATTCCAAGGGGTGTGTGGTCTGAGCATGAGGCGAGGGAGCCCATGGTCGAGTTGTGACGCAAGACCTGAACTCCCTCGTCCAAGCACTCTACGACACCCCCCAACGGCTCCTGAAACACCGTCCGGACCTGGCCCCCCGGCGTCCCGCCATCGGATTCCGACCCCGCCTGTCCGACGCCGACCTGGTCACCCTCGCGCTCATGCAGGCCATGCCCGGACACACCGACGAAACCCGATGGCCGCGCTACGCCCGCACCCACCTCGCGGAGCGCTTCCCCTACCTGCCCCAACAGAGCGGATACAACAAGCGCCTACGCGAAGCAGCCGGACCGAGCGGCGCTCCCCCGCCCCGCCAGCAGGCGTGGATGAGACAAGGCCCTGTTTCCTGACCCTTCTCGAACACGCTCTGAGTCTTCTGTGCCATCACGGCCTGCTGAACCGGTTCCGGGTATTGCGTGAACTCATGTCCGACGAACGCGCGGAGATCGTCGAATGATCCGGCCGGCGGCCTGTCCCGGGCCCACGGCGAGCGTCACAGCAATGTTGCAGCGCACTCCCGAAACACCTGTTCACGACCACCGTTCGAATTCGGCGTCGAGGCGTGTTTCAGTGCGCACCCAGACTTCGCCGTCGGCCGCCTCGGCCGGGGCGTCGACTCGCTCGAGGCCGAGAAATTCGATCAGCTTGAGCAGTTCGGCTCGCTCGGCTCGATCATCGTCGACACCATGTGAATCGAAGAAGATGTAGTAACGGTTGCTCGGGTCCACGATGCCCGAATCCGCCCAGATGCGGGCAACCTCTTCGATTGCTGCGGCTTCGGTGGTGATCATGGCGGCGCGGGTGGCACCACGGGTCTCCGGTGACGCGTCGAGGTCGGCGAGGTCCGGGAACCACTGTCCGAAGTGGTCGAGGCCGGAATGTCCGTTCTCGAAGAACAGCATGGCGCTCGGCAGGTAGCGATTGCCCCTGTCGACCTTGAGGTATTCGATCTGAGGCGCGCCCGCACCTTCGATCCGGGCGATCGCGCCTCTGTCGGGCATGAGAAGCAACCTCTGGGCCGCCGGTGCGTCTTCGATGGTGTAAGTGTCGGAATCTCGACCCCGGAAGAACTCGGAGAATGCTGCGTAGGCCTCTTGGGGGTCTCCCACGGAAACGTAGTGGTCGTTACCGTCGCCAACACCGAAAATGAACTGCTTCGGTCCTGGTTCGTAAGAGCGGGCCATGTTGTCTCCTTGGTTCAGGCGTGATGCCTCCATCAGCGTAGTCGAATCTGAACAGGCGGACTTTTCGGTCATCGCCGATGAGTCCCGGACGACCGGGAGCGTGTTCGAAGGGGCGGGAAACAGGGCCTTGGCCCGTCCGGGCCTGCCGGGCACCGGATGGGCGCGTCGCCGCGCGCGGGACGGGCACTGTTGGTGTACTCGGACAGTCGGAAGACCGGCCGAGGATCGACGACCAAGGAGCGGCATGGCGTTCTCTGAGAAGCAGCAGGCGGTTCTGCGCAAGCCCGCGTTCGGGCACGTGGCCACACTCGGCCCCGAGGGGCAGCCCCAGTCGAGCCCGGTGTGGATCGACTGGGACGGCGAGTTCCTGAGGTTCAGCCAGACCACCACCCGGCAGAAGCTGCACAACCTCCGGCGCGACGGGCGGATCGCGGTGTCGGCCACCGACCCCGACGACCCCTACATGTACGTGGAGGTCCGCGGCGAGGTGGAGCGGATCGAGGAGGACACGGACAAGGCCTTCATCGACGAGATGTCCCAGAAGTACATGGGCACCCCGTACCCCTGGGACGACCCCTCCGAGAAACGTGTCATTGTCTACGTCCGGCCCGAACGCTTCGTGGGCCGGTAGGGCGGTCGGCAGGCCACGGGCGCGGCCCCGCTCCGGCGGGGTCGCGCGCTCCCCGTCGCGGGCGGCGTCCGCGCCGCCCCGGAGCACACTCGTTGAGAAATATTGCACGGTCCGCAAGGATTGGCCGTGTACGGGGAGGACCACCGTGGGACTTCGGGAACGGAAGAAGCAGGCGACCCGCCGCGCACTCCAGGAGGCGGGGATACGCCTCACCCTGGAACGCGGGCTGGAGAACGTGACGGTCGAGGAGATCGCCCTGGAGGCCGACGTCTCGACGCGCACCTTCTTCAACTACTTCGCCACCAAGGAGGAGGCCCTCCTCGGCGACGTCCCCGCGACCCCCGACGAACAGGTGCGGCAGGCGTTCGTCGACGGCGGCCCCACGGGGGACTTCGTCGAGGACCTCATCACCGTCCTGATCACGTTCCTGGTCAGCACCGAGGACCTCGCCACCCAGCGCGCGGACATGCTCCTGCGCAAGAAGCTCACCGAACGCGAACCCCAGCTCGTGCGCGGGCTGCTCGCCCGCTTCCACAACGTGGAGGTGGAGCTGGCCGGGGCCATCGCCGAGCGCACCGGCGCCGGCCCCGACGACGACCGGCCGCAGCTCCTCGCGGCGGCCGGCATGGCGGTGATGCGCCACACCATGAAGCGCCTCCACTACTCGGAGAGCGAGGAGCCCGCGGACGTCCGCGCCAAGATCCGCGAGGCGCTCCGCCACCTCGGAGAGGCCTTCGCGCCCCCGGCGCGCGAGGACTGAGCCCCGGGGCGAGCCGTCCCTCCCAGGTCTCCCGAAGGCGAACGGAACCCTCTATGACCACCCCCGGCCCCACCCGGCTGCGCTGGATCCTCCTGACGATCATCCTGACGATGCTGCTGGGCTCGCTCGACCAGACCATCGTCGCCACCGCCCTGCCCACGATCGTCGGCGAGCTCGACGGCCTGGAACACCTCTCCTGGGTCGTCACCGCCTACATGCTCGCGGCCACGGTCGGCATGCCCGTCTACGGCAAGGCCGGGGACGTCTTCGGCCGCCGCCACGTGTACGTCTTCGCGATCGCGGTGTTCCTGCTGGGGTCCGTCCTGTCCGGCCTGGCCCAGAACATGACCCAGCTCATCGTCTTCCGCGCCGTGCAGGGCATCGGCGGGGGCGGGCTGATCATCAGCGCCCAGGCGATCATCGCCGACGTGGTCCCGCCCCGCGAGCGCGGCAAGTACATGGGGGTCATGGGCGCGGTGTTCGGCGTCTCCGCCATCGCGGGACCGCTGCTCGGCGGGTTCTTCACCGATCAGCTCGACTGGCGCTGGATCTTCTACATCAACCTGCCGCTCGGGGCGGTGGCGCTGGTCACGGCGCTGGCGGTGGTCCACCTGCCCCGGCCGACCGGCCCCAGGCCCCGCCTGGACCTCGCGGGCACGGCACTGCTCGCGGCCACGAGCGTCTGCCTGGTGCTGGCGACGAGCTGGGCCGGGCACGCCTACGCCTGGCTCAGCCCGCAGATCATCGGCCTGGGCGCGGGCGCCCTCGTCGCGGGCCTGCTGTTCGTCCTCGTGGAACGGCGCGCGGCCGACCCCGTCATCCCGCTGCGCCTCTTCCGGGACCGGGACTTCGTCCTGACGGCACTGGTGGGGATCACCGTCGGCATCGCCATGTTCTCGACGGTCGCCTACATGCCCACGTTCCTCCAGATGGTCGGCGGGGCGTCGGCCACCGAGTCCGGCCTGCTCATGCTCCCGATGGTGGCCGGGATGCTCACGAGCACCATCACCACCGGACGACTCATCTCCAGGACAGGCCGCTACAAGCACTGGCCGGTCATCGGCACCGCCCTGATCACGGTGGGCCTGGTCCTGCTGTCCCGCATGACCGCCGACACCCCCTACGCCTTCAACGGGACGGCGATGCTGGTCCTGGGGCTGGGCGTGGGCATGGTGATGCAGAACCTCGTGCTGATCGTCCAGAACACCGCCCCCCGCCGCGACCTGGGGGCCGCGACGTCGGCGAACAACTACTTCCGCCAGATCGGCGCGTCCTTCGGCATCGCCGTGTTCGGCTCGGTCTTCGTGTCCCGCCTCGACCGGCGGATGGAGGGCGCGCCCGGCGGCGGCGTGGAGTTCGCGGGCGGGGAGGCCGGGATCAGCTCCATGACCCCCCAGCTGCTCCAGGGCCTTCCGGCGCCGCAGCGCGAGTTCATCGTCGACGCCTTCGCGGGGGCGCTGCCGCCGATCTTCCTCTACGCGGTGCCCGTGGCCCTGGCCGGCTTCGTGCTCTCCTGGTTCATCTCGGAGAAGCCCCTGGGCACCAGCCTTCCCGGTCACGACCCCGCGGAGTCCGTCGGGCCCCGGCCGGACGCCGGGGCCGGGGACGGCGGGGACACGAGCGCCGGGGATCCCGGCACGTCCGGCCGGGCGGAGGGAACCGCCGAGGAGCTGCCCACCGGTAGGGACTGACCTCCGGGGAACGCCCGGCCTCTCCCCGGGGAGGCCGCGCCGCCCTCGGGGGACCGCCGTACGGGTCGGCCCGGCCCCGTTCGGGCCGAATGTGCCCCACGCCTCAGGAACGCCGTGGGACTCCGTCCCGTCGAACCCTTCACGGGGGTGTCCGGACGCCCCCGGCCGCCCCTCCAAGGGGGTCGGGGGGATGTCAGGGGAGGGCCAGGGCTGTCCCCGATGGGAATCGTCGTGGGGAGCGGGCATGGTGGATACATGAACGAGAACTACCAGAGCAAGCGGTTCCGGCGCAGCGGGACCGACCGTTACCTCGCCGGCGTCTGCGGCGGTATCGCCGAGTTCCTCAAGGTCGACTCCAACCTCGTCCGGCTGGTCCTCGTGGTACTGACCTTCTTCGGGTTCAGCGGTGTCTTCGTGTACATCCTGGCCTGGCTGGTCATGCCGGCCGCGAACGAGCAGCGCTCCATGCTGGAGCAGATCATCCGCAACTTCCAAGGAAAGCCGAGCGAGAACTGATGTGGACCCTCAGGGCACACCCGGGCTGGGAACGACGTGAGCTCCGCACCCCACGGGAGGAACGCGAGGCCGAGGAGGCCCGCGAACCCTCCGTGGAGAGCTGCGGCGAGCGCTAGGGCGCGTCCGGCCGAACCCCGCCCCGCCGAGAGAGACGGGCGGCACCCGCCGGAGGACGCCCTAGGGCCGCTCGGTGGCGTCCATCCGCGCGATGGTCTCCCCCGAGAGCCGTGACCAGGGGATCGCCAGGAGCACGGCGAAGCCCACCCCGAGCACGCCGGCCGAGACGATGACGACGCCGGTGCCGAAGAACTCGGCGAAGAACCCGGCGATCAGGATGCCGACGCCCTGCGCGGCCTGGAGCCCGGACGCGACCAGCCCGAAGGCCAGTCCCCGGCCCTCCTTGGGCACGCACAGCACGAACGCCGCGTTGGCCACGAACTGGTAGGACCCCGCGACGCCGCACAGGGCCAGGGCGGTCACCATCAGCCACAGCGGCGGGTCGAACAGCCAGAGCAGCAGCGGCACCGACGTGAGGACGGCCAGGGGGCCGAGCAGGCGCATCCGGGTCGGCGGCGGGACCAGGCGGGTGAGGACGAACCCGCCGAGGAACGCGCCGATCGACGAGCCCGCCATGATGAACCCCGCGGCGGCGGCCCCCGCCCCGATCTCGGCGGCCATGGGGTTGGCCAGCCCGTAGGGGATCATGTAGAGGCCGGCGAGCCACGCGAGCAGCGCCAGTGTGCGCAGCCGCGGGTCGCCGAAGACGAGCTTGGCCCCGTCGCGCGTCATGGCCGCGAACCCGGGCCGCTCCTCCTTCTCCCCCCGGGGCGCCGGGCGGGCCTTCACCCCGATCAGCACGACCGTCGCGGACAGGACGAAGAGGATCCCGGTCGACATCACGGTGATGTTGGGTCCGACGTGCGCCACGATCACACCGCCGGCGACGAGCCCGGCGAGCATGCCGATCTGCGAGGTCAGCTGGATGATCGCGGTGCTCGCGACGTAGCGCTCGCCCTGGATGATCTCCGCCAGCATGGCCGCGCGGGCCGCCGCGAACGGGATCGACGGCAGCACCGAGCAGAACAGCAGGAGCCAGATCGCCCAGATCGGCATGCCGGGGATGCCGATGAGCACGATGACCGCGGCGCGGGCGAGGTCGCAGATGACCATCACCCTGCGCCTCGGGAAGAGGTCGGCGAGCCCCGCGATCAGGGGACTGATGATCGGCGGCAGGAAGGTGAGGGCCAGGGTGACGCCGGCGGCGAGCGCGGAGCCCGTCACCTGGAAGACGAGGATGCTGGTCGCGATGTTCAGCAGGTTGGAGCCGATCATCGAGAGTGCGTGGGCGAGCCAGACGGCGCGGAACTCGCCGATCGCCATGACGTCGCGGTAGCTGCTCCGCCAGTCGTCCTTGCCCGGGCCGGCGGGGGTCGCGTTGTCGGGGGCGCTCGAAGACTCGTGGTCTCCGTTGTCAGGTGTGTTGTCGAGGCGCGGATTGGCCACCCGGCACTCCCTTACTGTTACAGGGTTGAAATCACGCTGTGTCGTGTCTCAATAACCAACCGTTCCGGAAGGCGGGCTTCCTCGCAAGCCACTTGGGTAAATTCGTGTCTGATTCGTTGCTGCGGGTAATGGACGACGGGTGGATTCGGCAATCTCCCGGCCAAGTCGTGTACGGAACGTTTTTGCTGGTGACAATGTGTACACGGGCGATCCCCGTGACGGCCCGGCGTGTCGGGCGCGGGCGAGTCGTTCCCGGATGTGTACGCAGAGCACCGAAAATGGGACCCCGTACCGAAAAAAGCGGCCGGAGTTTCGGATTCCGGCGGCCCCGCTCAGCCCCACCCCAGTTCGGTCAGCCTGGCGTCGTCGATCCCGAAGTGGTGGGCGATCTCGTGCACCACTGTGACCAGGACTTCTTCCACCACCTGCTCGGGGGTCTCGCAGATCGCGCAGATGTTGCGACGGTAGATGAAGATCTGGTCCGGGAGCACGCCGAAGTAGGTGTCGCCGCGCTCGGTCAGCGGGATGCCCTCGTACAGGCCGAGCAGGCCGTCGGGGGACTCGTCCTCCACGCTGATCACCACGTTGTCCATCAGCCGGGACAACTCGGTCGGGATCTCGTCCAGGGCGTCGGCGACCAGCTCCTCGAAGGCCCTGCGTGTCAGTTCCACCACGCCTGCCATTGTGCTGCCTGCCGGTGGGGGAGGGAAGCGGCCCCCGAGCGGCATAACACTCTGGAAAGGGAGGAAATATTGGGATCGACCCCCGTCAGCGGCATGATGGTGGTGTGTTGTCTTGGGAAGCGATCCGCGGTCACGACTTCCGTGGGGCCCTCGCGCGGCTCCGCGTCGCCCTCGACCGGGTGCGCGCAGGGCGCGCGTGGCGGTGGGGGTGCGTCGTCGCCGCCGGGCTCGTCGGGGGGTGGCTCGGCCTTGCGCTGGGCGGACAGGTGGTCACCCCCATCGGCCCGGCCGACGTCACCCTGGGTCTGACCCCCCAGTGGCGCGGCGAGACCGTCGTCGACGTGGCCCCGCTGGGACAGCTGGCCTTCGACACGCACAGCGCGCCCCTGAAGCTGGAGGCGACGATCTCCGACATCCGGCTGTCGGCTGCCCAGGAGATGTTCGCCGACCCGGAGGCCATCAACCGGATGGCCGCGGGCATCGGATCGGACCTGCGCGACGGCGTGGTCGCGCTGCTGGTCCGCGCGGTCCTCGCGGCGACCCTGGGTGCGGCCCTGATGGGCCTCCTGCTCTTCCGGAGCGCCGGGCGCGCCGCGGGCAGCGCGGCCGCGTCCCTCGCCGTCCTCGTGGCCTCGGGCGCCGCCGCCGCGGGCACCTTCAACCCCAGCGCCATCGCCGAGCCCCGCTACACCGGCCTCATCGCGGGGGCCCCGCAGGTGGTCGGCAGCGCCGAGGAGGTGGTGGGCCGCTTCAGCCAGTACCAGGAGCAGCTCGCGGGCCTGGTCGGCAACGTCGCGATGCTCTACGAGGCCACCTCGACCCTCCCCGTGTACGAGGAGGACGAGACGGTGATCCGGGTGCTGCACGTGTCCGACATCCAGCTCAACCCCGCGTCGTGGAGCATCATCCGCACCCTCCAGGAGCAGTACGGGGTGGACATGGTGGTCGACTCCGGGGACCTCACCGACCGGGGCAGCGCCACCGAGGACGTGTTCGCCGACGAGATCGGCAAGCTCGACGTGCCGTACGTGTGGGTGCGCGGACAGCACGACTCCATGGGCACCCAGCGCGCGGTGGAGGCCCAGTCGAACAGCGTGGTCCTCGACGGCGCCGTCGAGGAGGTGGGCGGGCTCACCTTCTACGGCTCGGGGGACCCCCGGTTCTCCCCCGACGCGACCCGCCTCAACCCCGACGCCGCCGGGGTGGCCGCGCGGGGCGAGGAGGAGGCCGGCGAGGTCATCGGCTCCCGCGAGGACGTGGACGTGGTCCTCATGCACACGCGCACGCAGGCCGAGGCGTTCGACGGGGTGGCGCCCCTCGTGCTGACCGGCGGCGACCACCTGAGATCCACCGAGCTGACCGACCTCGGCACGAGGTTCCTCGTCCAGGGCTCCACCGGGGGCGCGGGGCTGCGTGGCCTTGATCACGGTCCGGACCGGCCGACCCCCTACCAGGCGTCGGTGCTGTACTTCGACGCCGAGAGTGGGCGCCTCCAGGCGCGCGACGACGTCGACCTGGGCGGCATCGGTCTCACGTCGGCCCAGGTCGAACGGCACATCGAGGGAGAACCGGACCGCCCGGTCGGGGACCGCCCGCAGGTACCGGCGACGGAGGGCGACGGGGACGGCCGCACACCGTAGCACCCGGGCCCGGATCGGCGTTCCCGCAGGTGGCGGACGTCTGGCCCGGGTGGGGGAATCGCTTTGGTGTTGGTGGGAATCTCCCCTATGCTTGACCTGTCACACGGGCCCCCATCGTCTAGCGGCCTAGGACGCCGCCCTTTCAAGGCGGTAGCGCGGGTTCGAATCCCGTTGGGGGTACGACGCGGTTCGAGCACTGCCGGACGTCTGGCAGAATAAGAACCGCGACAACGCGCCGGGGCACGTACCGGGCGCGACAACAGAACAAGGTCCTGTGGAGCAGTTAGGAGTGCTCGCCACCCTGTCAAGGTGGAGGCCGCGGGTTCAAATCCCGTCAGGACCGCCGTCGCCGAGCGATCGGCGAGTGCGGCTAGGTAGCTCAGTTGGTACGAGCGTCCGCCTGAAAAGCGGAAGGTCGGCGGTTCGACCCCGCCCCTAGCCACTTCCAGCAGACATGCACAAAGGCCCCGTCACCTGCGTATACAGGTGACGGGGCCTTTTGGTGTGTCAGTGGACGGCGGCGGTTGCAGGTAAGTGGCCACGGCCAATGCGCGGCCACGTCCGAGCGCCTGCTCGCCTGCTCGCCCTGCTTCAGGCCGACGGGCGGTGCGGTCGACGAACCTCGGTGCGTGGCGCAGGACGTCGGGAGGCGTAGTGAAGGTTCCCACGGAGCTGGTCGGCGCCCAGGTCACGAGAACGGCCTTCGACCACCAGGTCAGAATCACCTTCACCGGCCACGGCCCCGACGGCCGGATCCGCCTGGACGGGGAACTCGTCATCGAAACCGTGTTGTCCATGACGGACCCGGGCGGTGGCCGGGTCGTCCTGACTCCGGGGGCCGGCACCTCTCCGGCGCCGCTGCTCGGCCTGTTCGCCAAGACCGTCGCCGAGGTCGAGGTCACCGGGTGCGGCACCCTGTGCGTCGACTTCGACGACGGCACGGGGCTGAGGGTCGACCCGGACCCGGATTACGAGTCGTGGAGTCTCACCGGCTTCGGGTTCGACTCCGTTCTGGTGGGTCCGGGCGGGGAAGTCGGCCGGCAACGCTGATCAGCGGTGGACCGGGGGCGTCGGTGCGCCTCCTCGCTCTACCCCGCCGTCGGTCGTCGGGGGACCGTGTCGCTCACCACACGCGGCGGCTCTCGGACCGCGCAGGCACAGGTCACAGGGTTCCGGGACCGCGCCCCCCGACCGGCAGGGGACCGGCCCCCCTCCACCGCTGTTGACCGTGCCCCGACGGCATGGTCTGCAATGGCAGGCACCGGCACGGGAGGCACCGTGCCGGAGCGAGGAGGGAGGGCCGGCCATGGCGTGGAGCACCCGTCAGCTCGCCGAGCTCGCCGGAACCACGGTGAAGGCCGTGCGGCACTACCACGAGCTCGGCCTGCTGGACCAGCCAGAACGCGCCGCCAACGGCTACAAGCGCTACGGGGTCGAGCACCTGGTGGTCCTGCTGCGCATCCGGCGACTGGCCGGCTTCGGCCTGTCGCTGGCTCAGATCGCCGATATGGAGCGCACCGGGGAGCCCCCGGCGGAGGCCCTCCGCCTGCTGGACGCGGAGCTGGCGGAAGCGGTGGAGCGGCTCCGGCGGATCCGCGCCGAGCTGGCGGAGATCCTGGCGCGGCGCCTGCCCCCGGAACTGCCCGCCGAACTGGCCCCGGTCGCCGGGCGGCTCTCCCACGAGGACCGTTCGCTGGCCCTGGTGATGACGCGGGTCTACACCCCCGAGGCGGCGGAGGCCTACATCGATCTGCTTAGGGACATCGAGCCCCATCCCGTCGACGAGGTCTTCATGAATCTGCCGGCGGACGCGGACGAACGGGCACGGCGCGGCGCGGCCGAGCAGATGCTCCCCCTGGTCCGCGGCGTGCTCGCCGACTACCCCGCCCTGGACCGGTCCGGGCTCCCCCCGGCGGACGCGGCCCGGACCGGCGAGGTGGTCACCGCGATGATGCGCGTCCTGTGCAACCCCGCCCAGCTCGACGTCCTGAAGCGCGTCGGGGACCGGCTCGCGGAGGAGCGCGAGCCGCCCCGGGGCACCTGGCCGGACACACGACCCGCCGGCGCAGACAGCCGTGAGGAAGACGAGGAACCCGCACCATGACGACCACCCGACCCGACACCCCGCCCCCGGAGCCCCCGGTCCCCGCCGCGGCCTCGGCGGGCTCGACCCCGGTCTCGGAGCGGGCCCTGGCCCCGGACCTGGCCCGCGGCATGATGCTGCTGCTGATCGCGCTGGCCCATGTGCCGTGGTTCATCTACGACGCCCCCTCGGGCCT
>NZ_JBSHDN010000090.1:0-26175 GCF_053616335.1 Nocardiopsis sp. NPDC055824 | reverse complement strand
GCCCCCGGAAGGCGGTGCGGACGGCGGGAGCGGACCTCAGTCCGTGCCGGACTCCATGGCGACGTGGTCGAGCCAGTCCTCGTCGGCGGCCTGGCCGCGGGAGGCGATCGCCTCGGCGCCGCCCTCGGGCATCGCGCCGATCAGACCCGTCGCCGCCGCCTGGGCGGCGCCGATCGAGGTGGGGTGGGCGTCGCCGCTGCCGACCATGCCGATCCTGGCGTAGTCCTCCAGCTTGGCCCGCGAGTCGGCGATGTCGAGGTTGCGCATGGTGAGCTGGCCGATGCGGTCGCCGGGACCGAACGCGGAGTCCTCCGTGCGCTCCATGGACAGCTTGTCCGGGTGGTAGCTGAACGACGGCCCGGTGGTGTCCAGGATCGAGTAGTCCTCGCCGCGGCGCAGCCGCAGGGTCACCTCGCCGGTGACGGCGGTGCCCACCCAGCGCTGGAGCGACTCGCGCACCATCAGCGCCTGCGGCTCCAGCCAGCGGCCCTCGTACATCAGCCGGCCCAGGCGGCGGCCGTCGTTGTGGTAGCTGGCGAGGGTGTCCTCGTTGTGGATGGCGTTGACCAGGCGCTCGTAGGCGGCGTGCAGCAGGGCCATGCCCGGGGCCTCGTAGATGCCCCGGCTCTTGGCCTCGATGACCCGGTTCTCGATCTGGTCGGACATGCCCAGGCCGTGCCGTCCGCCGACGGCGTTGGCCTCCAGCACCAGGTCCACGGCGGTGTCGAACCTGCGGCCGTTGATGGTCACCGGCCGGCCCTGCTCGAAGCCGATCGTGACGTCCTCGGGGGCGATCTCCACCTCGGGGTCCCAGAACCGCACGCCCATGATGGGGTCGACGATCTCGATGCCGGTGTCGAGGTGTTCGAGGGACTTGGCCTCGTGGGTGGCGCCCCAGATGTTGGCGTCGGTGGAGTACGCCTTCTCCGTGCTGTCCCGGTAGGGCAGGTCGCGCTCGGCCAGCCACTCGGACATCTCCTTGCGCCCGCCGAGCTCGTTGACGAAGTCGGCGTCGAGCCACGGCTTGTAGATGCGCAGGGAGGGGTTGGCGAGCAGGCCGTAGCGGTAGAACCGCTCGATGTCGTTGCCCTTGTAGGTGGAGCCGTCGCCCCAGATCTGCACGCCGTCGTCGAGCATGGCGCGGACCAGGAGGGTGCCGGTGACGGCGCGGCCGAGCGGGGTGGTGTTGAAGTAGGGGCGCCCGCCGGACCTGATGTGGAACGCGCCGCAGGCCAGGGCGGCGAGCCCTTCCTCGACCAGGGCGGCGCGGCCGTCGACCAGCCGGGCGACCTCCGCGCCGTAGGCGTTGGCGCGGCCGGGCACCGAGGCGATGTCGGGCTCGTCGTACTGGCCGATGTCGGCGGTGTACGTGCAGGGAACCGCGCCCTTTTCGCGCATCCACGCGACGGCCACGGACGTGTCGAGGCCCCCCGAGAAGGCGATTCCGACACGCTCGCCGACAGGAAGGGAAGTGAGTACCTTGGACATGAAAATAAGTATGCAGAAAAATGAATGAACATGCAATCTGGGGCCGGGTCGGCACCGTGGATGTGGCCGTTCTCATCCCCGGGGGCCGCGCCCCGGCACCCGGCGGGCCGCGTCCCCGCGACCCGCCCCGCGCCCCTCCGTCACCGTTCCGCTTCGAGGTGCCTCCAGCGCACCGGGTCGAACGCCGCGGACGTGCCCCCGCCCTCGCGGGAGGCCCCCGCCGGCGCGCGGGCGCCGGCGCACTCCAGCACCAGCATCTCCGGGTCCCCCGGGGCGAACGCGTAGTCCACCCGCTCCACCCGGGAGGGGACGCCGCACTCCGCCAGCGACTCCCGCATCCGCTCCAGCGCCGGATACCGCTTGTTGCTCGTGTGCTGGAACAGCGGGTACAGCCGTACCTGTCCACGGGACACGCGCACCAGCTCCAGGAGCGCGTCCCGGTGCCACCCCTCGCCCAGCTGCTCGCCGTAGGAGAACAGCAGGTGGGAGCTGAGCACGAGGTCGAACGAGCGGTCCGCGAACGGCAGGTCCGGCAGCGACCCCGCGACGTACCTCCCGGGCCGCGCCGCGACGTCCGCGCCGAACGCGCGCGCCGAGCGCGAGCGCATCCGCGTGTACCGCGCCGGGCCGCCGAACCAGCTCCAGTCGTACTCCCCGGCGCGCTCGACCAGCTCCGCGTGCTTGTGCTCGTTCTCCCGCAGGGCCAGCTCCCCCAGCCCCTCCCGGCCCGGCCCGTACTGGGGGTCCACGGCCACCGCGTCCGCGCCCCGGGCCCCGGCCTCCGCCACGAAGCCCGCGGCGCCGCCGGGGCAGTCCAGGATCCGCAGCGACAGGTCGTGGTCCGAGAGCGAGAACATCGCCCGGTACTCCTCGAAGGAGCGAGCGCTCACGAACACCCGCTCACCCCCGCCCGACGAAGGGCATCGTCGTCGGCAGCACCGTCAGGTACTGCACGTTGGCCTCCAGGGGCATCGACGCCATCAGCAGCAGCGACTCCGTGAACCTCTCCACGGGGATGGTCTGCTCCACCGCCATCGTCCCGTCGGCCTGCATCGCGGGCGGCTGCGGGCCGCCGTCCGCCGGGGCCACGTTGCCCACGTCGATCTGCCCGCAGGCGATGCCGTGCGCCCGACCGTCCAGGGACAGGGCCCGGGTCAGGCCCAGGACCGCGTGCTTGGCCGTGGTGTAGGCGACGGAGTGGGGCCGCGGCACGTGGGCGGACGGGGCCCCGTTGTTGATGATGCGCCCGCCCGGCGGCGACTGCCCGCGCATCACGCGGAACGCCTCCTGCGCGCACAGGAAGGTCCCGGTGACGGTGGTGTCCATGATCCGCCGCCAGTCCTCCACCGCCACCTCCTCCACGGGCGTGCGGGGGACCGCCGCCCCCGCGTTGTTGAACAGCAGGTCCACCCGGCCGAACCGCTCGCGCACCGCGGCGAACAGCGCCTCCACCTCCGCGGGGCTGCGGATGTCGGTCGGCACGGCCAGGACCCGGTCGGCGTCCGGCCCGGCGAGGCCGACGGTCTCCTCCAGCGCCTCCTTGCGGCGCCCGGCCACCGCGACCGACCAGCCGTCCGCGAGCAGCGCGAGCGAGGCCGCCCTGCCCAGGCCGCTGCCGCCCCCGGTGACCACGGCGGTCCCGCGCGCGTGCGCCCGGACCGCGTCCCGTCCCCCCGCGCGCCCCGGCGCGCGGTCCTCCCCGCGGGGGCTCACCGGCTGCCCGTGTTCATCCACGCCCGCAGCACCCGGCGCGCGCGGGGGCCGGGCTCGTCCACGTAGGGGGAGCGCCCGTGCAGGACCCTGCTGTTGCGGATGAGCAGCAGGTCGCCCGCCGCCAGCCGCAGGCCGAAGGCGATCTCCGGCCGGTAGAGGACCTCGTCGAGGACGTCGAGGGCCTCCCACTGGCGCTCGGTCAGGGGCGGCCCGCCCCTCTCGGGCGAGGTGCGCACGGTACGGGTCTGGTAGTAGCAGCCCACCGTCCCGTCCTCCTGGGTGAACAGGATCGGGGAGACGATGACCTGCTGCCCGGCCCGCCCCGTCCGGTCGAAGGTCCAGTCCTCCTCCAGGGTCGCCAGGACGTCCGGGCGCTCCCGCTCGATGATCTCCCGCACGTACCGCGCGCTCGCGAGCTTGGTGTCGCCCCCGCCCAGCACGGCGGGCTGGAGGCAGAGCAGGACGAGCACGTCGCAGGTGTCGCAGTGGAACCCCAGCTCGGTGGCCCCGTCCCCGTCCCGGTCGCGCAGGACCTGCCACAGGTCGCCCTGGGCGTTCTGCGGGATGATCTCGCCGAAGTCGCGCAGCACGAAGGACAGGGCCTCCACGATCTCCCCGCCGTCCGCGGACGCGTCCATCAGGTTGGGCACGTGGGCGAAGCCCACCGAGCGGATGCTCTCCTCCGTGAAGGCGCGGAGCCCGTCGCGCACGTGCGCGGCCCGGTCCCACCTCCCGGCGGTGGCGTCCGCCCAGAGCAGGCGCCTGTCCTCGTCCCCGAGCGGCTGCGACCACAGCGCTCGACGGGTGTCCAGGGTCGTGCTGCCCCAGCCGATCTCTGTCACGGTGTCATCGGTCATGGTGAGGATCGTTCCCTTCGTCGTGAACATCGGCACCCGGTTCCGGCAGGAAGCCGACACCGGCGGCCCACGCCATGGCGGCGGACCACCACGCGGGGGTCGGCGGGGCGAAGCGCACGCCGACACGGTCGAGCGCGGCCGCGGTGGAGGAGCTGTCCACCACGACGTTGCGGTCCTCCAGCTGCGACCACGCCGAGGCCAGCCGCGCGGCGGTCGGCCTGGTCCGCTCCACCCGGGCCAGGGCGGCGGCGAACGCGTCCTCTCCGGTCAGCTCGATCGGGTAGCCCAGGCCGACGAGCCAGGACACGAGCTCGTCGTGGGGCACCGTGTGCGGCGTCTCGACGTGGTAGGCGCCCGGTGCCGCGTACGGGTTCGTCACGATCGCCGCGATCCCGGCCGCCACCGTGTCGACGTGGGAGAACGCGAAGGTCTCCCCGGGCCGGCTCGGCGCCGCCCCGGCCAGGACGTAGCCGCGGACCAGCTGGTAGACCCTGTTGTCCTCCACGTTGGCCTGGAAGGCGCCCGTGGCGCTGTGCGCCGCGACGTGCCCGCTGCGGTGGACGTAGCACTGGCGGCCCGACGCGGCCCAGGCGCGGACGGCCTCCTCGGCCGCGAACTTGGTCCTCTCGTAGGGGGTGCGGAACCCCTGGCCGATCCGCAGGTCCGCCTCGCTGAACCGGCGGGCCGGCCCCTCCACCCCGCCGGCGACGGCCAGGGTCGACAGGTGGTGCAGCCGGGCGCCGGGGACCTGCGCGTCGACCCACCCGAGCAGCCGCCGGACCGCGGCGACGTTGGTCCGCTCCAGGTCGGCGGGCGGGGCCACCAGACGCACGTCCGCGGCGGCGTGCACGACCACCTGCACGTCCCGCACGCGGGCGAGGGCCTCGGGGGACAGGCCCAGGCCCTCGCGGTCGATGTCGCCCGCGACCACGTCGAACCCGCCCCGTCCGGCGACGGCGCCCTCCGGTCCCGGGGGGAGCCGCAGCGCGGCGTCGGCGTCGCGTTCGCCCCGCACCAGGCACGTGACCCTGGCCCCCCGGGCCGTGAGCGCGGCGAGCAGGTGCCTCCCCACGTAGCCGGTGGCCCCGGTGAGCAGGGCCCGCACCGGTTCGCCGGTGACCCGTGCGCGCGGCGCGGGCTGGACGGAGCCGTCGTACAGCAGCCGGCCGGAGGTCGAGACGGGGGACCTGGTGTGGGGCAGGGGAGTGGCGCCCGCCTCGGCCGCCACGGCGCGGCCGAAGGACGCGACGACGCCGTGGGCCGCGTCGTGGGACAGCCGCGGCCACGCGTACACGAGGTCGGTCACCAGCCGCCCCTCGACGATGCGGGCGGTCAGGCGCATCCGGTACAGGGGATCGCCGTCCGGGCAGCGCGCCGCCCCGCCCGCCTCGGGAGCGACGGACCACCGCAGCGACGGCTCGTCGGGCAGCTCGAACGTGCCCAGGAAGTTGAACCCCACGTCGGGGCGCGGACCCGGCGCGTCCATCGGCAGCTCCGGGGCCTCCCGCACGCGGCGCTCGACCTCGCCCACCCGCTCGGCCACGGTGTCCGCTCCCGCCGGGCGGCCGTCCGGGCCCCACAGGGCCCCGGCGGCGGTCCGGCCGGCGCGGTCGTCGCGCCGGGACCCGCGGACGGTGTCCGCCGGCCCGGCCCGCACCGCCCGGACGGGGTGGTCGACGACCACGTGCTTGACCGCCGTGAACCAGCCGACGGTGTCCATGTGGTCGCCGCCCTCGCCGGTGGTGTCGCGGCCGTGGGTCTCCACCTCCACCCCCAGGCGCGACCGGCCGCTCCAGCGCAGGGCGGCCTCGGCCAGGGCCGTCAGCAGGAACGCCTCCAGGCGCTGGGCCCGCCCGTGGCGCCGGACGAGCCGGGCGGTGGCGCTCTCGTCCAGGGCCCAGGTGAGGGCCACCGGCTCGGTGGTCCCGGCGGGCTCCGGCACGGCCCGCTCCGGCGCGGGGGGAGGCGGCGGGGCCTTCGCCGCCCACCGGTAGAAGTCGGCCGTGGGCGGCAGGTCGGACCGCTGCCCGGAGAGGGCCGCCCGGTAGGCGTGGGCGAGGTCGTCGAGCAGGATCCGCCAGGAGAGGCCGTCGACGGCCAGGTGGTGGACGATCACCGCGAGCCGGTCCCGGACGCCGTGCCCGCCGGAGAAGAGGTGGACCCGGATCAGGCGCCCGGCCCGCGGGTCCATGCCGCGCTGCAGTTCGGAGCACGTGGCCTCGACCGCCTCCGCCAGCTGGCCCGTGGTGCGGGGCAGGGAGGAGAAGGTCACCGCGTCCACGTCGCCGGAGGGGCGGGGGACCCCGGGGCCCTCGGGTCCCACCGGCTGCCGCAGCGCCGGGTGGCGCCGCAGAACGTCCTCCACCGCCGCGGAGAGGGCCGCCGCGTCCACCGGCACCCCGCAGCACAGCACGGCGGACTGGTTCCAGTGCCGGTGGTCCCCGAGGCGCTGCCGGAACAGCCAGCGCTGGGCCGGCGCGAGTGCGCCGCCCTCCCCGGGCCCCTCTGCTCCCGCGTCTTCGCCGACCTTCGCGTCCTCGCCCGCCGGCCGTGCGGCGGAGGCCAGGAGCATCGGGGTCGGGTTCCGGTAGAAGTCCTCGAACGCCACGCGGTACCCGGACCGCCGCAGCAGCGTGACCGTGCGCATGGCCAGGATCGAGTCGCCGCCGAGTTCGAGCACGTCGGCGTGCGGGTCCACGAAGGGCAGGCCCAGCGCGCCCGCCCACAGCTCCGCGACCGCCCGCACCAGGGGCATCCCGATCCGCTCCGGGGCCGCGTCCCGGCCGGGGCCGGCCCGTCTGCCGCCGCTCTCCAGGACCCCGTCCACGACCGCGGCCAGGCGGTCGCGGTCGAGCTTGCCGTTCGGCCCGGTGGGGAAGTCGGGCAGGGCGACGATCGGCTGCGGGATCGAGTACCCGGGCAGCCTGTCGCGCAGGTGGGAGCGGAGCGCGTCGAGCACGGCCCCCTCGTCGTGCCCGGCCGCCGGGCGCACCGCGGCCAGGAGCTGTCCCCCCGAGGAGTTCTCCCGCACGAACACCGCGGACTGGCCGACGCCGGGGAACTCGCCGATCACCCACTCCACCTCGGCGGGGTCCACCCGGAAGCCCCGGATCTTGACCTGGCGGTCCGTCCGGCCGGTGAAGACGAGGTTCCCGTCCGGGCGGCGGCGGCACGTGTCGCCGGTCCGGTACACCCGCTCCCCGTCGTGCCGGACGAAGCGGAGCGCCGTCTCGTCGGGACGGCCGTGGTAGCCGGCGGTGACCCCGCGCCCGCCTATGAGGAGCTCCCCCTCCACCCCGTCGGGGACCGGCAGGCCGTCGGGGCCGAGCAGGCGCAGGGAGACGTCCCCGAGCGCCGTGCCGACGGGGACCGTCGCCTCGTCCGCCGGGAGGTCGGCGGGGGAGGCGGCGACGAAGCACGTCGCGCCGATCGTGGTCTCCGTGGGCCCGTAGTGGTTGACCACGCGGTCCGCCACGCCCCCGGCGAGGAGGCCGGCGGCGAGGGAGCGGGGGAGCGTCTCACCGCCCAGCAGCAGCGTGCCCAGCGGCGGGCTCCCGGGGGGCCGCCCCTCCAGCAGGGCCGTCAGGTGGGAGGGGGTCGTCTTGAGCACCGACACCCCGGCGCCGGCCAGGGACGCCCAGAACGCCTCGGGGTCGCGGGTCTCGTGGTCGGGTACCACGTGCACCGAGCCGCCCGTGGCGAGGGCGAGCAGCCACGAGGTGTGGCCGAGGTCGGCCGCCATCGTCGTGACGTGCGCGACGCACGGCGCGTCCGCGCGGGTCAGCCCCAGCCGGCGGCGCAGCGAACGGGCGTAGTGGACGGCGTTGGCGTGGGTCACCGCGACGGCCTTGGGCTCCCCGCTGGACCCCGACGTGAAGGACAGGTAGGCCGTGTCCGAGGCCGGTTCGGTCCCCGGCGCGGCGGCCGGCACCGGCGGGTCGACCGGCCCCGCGGCGGCCAGCGCGTCCACGTCCAGCACCTCGGCGCGGTACCCCTCGGGCGCCGGCACCGCCCCGTCGGTGCCGAGCACGTGCCGCACGGCGACGGCGTCCAGGCGCGCCCGCACGTCGGGGGCGCTCCACGAGGGGTCGATGAGCACCGCGGCGGCGCCCGAGCGCAGGACGCCGTACAGCAGTGCGCACACCCGGCCGTCGCGGGGGCCGATCACCGCCACCCGGTCGCCGCGCCCGGCGCCGAGGCCGTGCAGGTGGGCGGCGACGCGACCGGACGCGGCATGGAGCGCGCGGTAGTCGAGGGAGCGGACGCCGTCGGTCAGCGCCGTCCGGTCCGGATGGGACCGGGCCCCCCGGGTGAGCAGGTCGGGGAGGGAGAGCGCGGGACGCATCGTACGGGTCAAGGGCGTGGGCCTCCGGTTCGCGCGGTGTCGGGGCGGCGGTGCGGTGGTTGCGTGGCCGGGACGGGGGAGCCGGCCACGAACGCCTCCAGCGGCTCCCCGGGGGACAGGCGCCGGGACAGCTCCCAGGCGATCATGCGGTGCAGGCCGTCCAGGTGGATGAGGCCGGTGCGGACGCGGAGGTCCCCGTAGTCGGAGTGCGGCACCGGGCGGGTGCTCAGGTAGACCGGGGTCAGGGGCGCGCTCCGCAGCAGCTCCAGCTTCCGCGCGCAGACCGGGTTGGCGGCGGCCATGCCCGGACCGCCCGCGCGGATCCGGTCCGCGGCCTCGCCGACCGTCAGGCCGGACCGGGGCACCAGCTCGACCGCGCCCCCCTCGCTCAGGTGCCAGGGCAGGACCACGCCGAGCACCTCCTCCCTCGTCAACCGGACCAGGGACCAGGCGCCGAGCAGGTCCTCGGCCATGGCCAGGGCCTTCTCCCCGTCGCGGTTGGAGTTGGCGGGGTGGGGCCGGTCGGCGGGATGGTCGCGCAGGTACACCGCCCTCACCTGGTCGTACGTGACCGGGTGGACGAGCCTCACGCGGTGGCCCCCCGCTCGGCCGCCGCGTACTCGGTGAAGTGCCGGGCGGAGAACAGCTCGGGCCACCGCCCGCCGCCCAGGTCGAGCTCGCGGGCGCGGGAGAGCATGTACCGCCAGTAGGGCTTGACGGGCCGCCACCGCGCGCCGGCCTGGCAGTACGACGCGTCGACGAAGTAGCGGGGGCGGGAGGGGGCGGGGCCGGCGGGTCTGCGGGCGTGGAACAGGGCGGAGTTCATCAGCACGGTGGAACCGGGAGGGAGGCTGTCGATGACGACCTCGCCCGGCAGCTCCGCGGTCCCCAGGTGGGCGCGGGCCGTCTTGTCCGCGTGCTCCCGGTGGGAGCCGGGCAGGACCGCGAGGCTCCCGACGGTCCGGTCGAGGCCGCCGAGGTAGTGCAGGGCGTGCACCATCAGCAGGTCCGGGTCCTCCCGGTCGTTGGGCTCGTGGTCGTGGTGCCAGGGCTTGCCGGTGGTCGCGGCCCCGTGCCGGTCGCTGTGCAGGTGGTGGAAGACGAAGGAGGGGCCCATGAGCTCGGACAGGACCTCCATCAGCGGCTCGTGGGTGAGGAGCCGCCCGTGGGCGGGCAGCTCCAGCTCCAGGAGCGGGGGAGGGCCGTGCACGTCCGGGGCCAGGCAGGCGGCGATCGAGCGGTCGCGCAGGCCCTCGTCCACCCAGCGGTCGACCTCGGGCAGGAGGCTGCCGAGGAGGGGGGCGGGGAGCAGGCCCGGGAGGACGAGGTATCCGGATTCGGCGAACTGTTTCTGCCGCGTGGTGACGGTGTCGCCTTCCTGGGGAAACGCATGCATCAGGATATCGCCCCTGTTTCGCACGTTGGTGGTGGGCCGTTCGCGTGGCACGAGCGGGACGCTCGAGAAATATCGATCATGGACCGGTTATGCGCAGGTGGGCGGTGGTCGGCTCCTCGTGCTTGCCGGTCATGATCTCGGGGAACGGCGGGAGAGCGAGGCCGGCGGGGGACGCCGGGCCGAAGGTCGCCAGTATCAGTTTCCATTTGCTTCGGGCGATGTCAAGGGAAACCGGGAAATACCGCTGCGACCTGCTGGGATGCCTGACTCTTCTGCTGAGGGTGTTTTGCATGGTGCCGGAGGGTCGATTTCCCTTTTCGTTCCTCGGCTCGGGGGGCGGGTGCGGTTTCCCGTTCGCACTTCCGGACTTCGTCGCCGGGGTCGAGAAATGTTCTACCGGCGGGCCGCAGGTCGGGGGGTGGACCACCGTGTTCCGATGTGGGCGCACCATGCGGAATCCCTTTTGTCAAGGGTTGCGTATTGTCGGTGGATTGTGCTTGCGGGTAGGGAAAGCGGTTGCTCGGCTGTATGTCGGAAATCTTGGGGGAAGAGGTGTGGATGGGAATGCTGTGAAAGGAGAAAGGGAGAAGGTGCACCGTCGTCCCATGGGGCGGGATCCGAGGGTGCGGGGTCCGCCCGGCGGGGCCCGCGGGGCGCCGTCGTGCGCGGGCCGCGCACGGCCGCCTCCGTGTCCGGCGTCCGGGGGCCTACGCGTCCCCGTCCGGCCCGGCTCCCGTGCCGGGGGCGGCGACGTGGTCCTGGGCCCACTCCACGAGCGGCAGCAGCAGCGCGGTCACCTCGCGGCCCTCGTCGGTGAGGCTGTAGACCACGTACGGAGGGACCACCGGCCTGGCGTCGCGCAGGACCAGCCCGTCCGCCTCGAGGGTGCGCAGGGTCTGGGCGAGCATCTTCTCGCTGATCCCGCCGATGGCGCGCAGCAGCCCGCTCCAGCGCAGCGGCCCTGCGGCGAGGGAGATCAGGACGAGCACCCCCCACTTGCTGGTGACGTCCCCCAGCAGCCGCCGCGAGGGGCAGTCCGAGGACAGGACCTCCCCCCGTGGCCACGGGCCGGCCGGGTTCTCCTGCGACGTCTTCATGCCCGGACCTTACCAAAAGGTAGGTACCTCACTTAAAGGTGCGTACACGACTTCTGGAATGCGCTCGAGAACAGGCCTGTTGCCACCGCACGAAGGCCGGGAACCCCCGGCCCGCGATCGGAAGGACCCGCATGTCCGTCGTCATCACCGGCGCCACCGGCCACCTCGGCCGGCTCGTCGTCGCCGACCTCCTGGCCCAGGGCCTCCCCGCCGACCGGATCACCGCGACCGGGCGTGACGCCGGCCGGCTGGCCGCGCTCGCCGCCACCGGAGTGCGGACCGCGCGCGCCGACCTCGACGACCCGGAGTCGCTGAAGGCCGCCTTCCAGGGGGCCGACACCCTGCTCCTGATCTCCGGGAGCGAGGTCGGCCGACGGGTGCCCCAGCACACCAACGCCGTCCGGGCCGCGCAGGAGGCCGGGATCGGGCACATCGTCTACACCAGCGCCCCCAGGGCCGACGACACCACCCTGGTCCTGGCCCCCGAGCACAAGGCCACGGAGGAGGTCCTCGCCGCCTCCGGCGTCCCCGCCACGATCCTGCGCAACGGCTGGTACAACGAGAACTACGGGCAGCAGCTCGACCGGGCCCGCGAGAGCGGCGTCGTCACCGGCAGCGTCGGCGGGGGAAGGGTCGCCAGCGCCTCCCGGCAGGACTACGCCGAGGCCGCGTCGGCCGTCCTCCGCGCCCCGGAGGCCCACGCCGGCGCCGTGTACGAGCTCTCCGGCGACACCGCCTGGACCTACCCGGAACTGGCCCGGGACCTCGGCGAGGTGCTCGGCCGCGAGGTCGTCTACCGCGACCTCACCCCCGAGGAGCACCTGGCCGCGCTGACCGCGGCCGGACTGGACGAGGGCACCGCCGGGTTCGTCGTCGCCCTGGACGCCAACATCCGCGACGGGGAGCTCGAGGCCGCCGGCGGAGAGCTGTCCCGCCTGATCGGCCGCCCGACCACCCCGCTGGCCGAGACCCTGCGCGCCCTGGCCTGACGCCCGGAGGGCGTCCGGGGCGCCGGGCGGTGCGGGGACCGCCCCGCACCCGCCCGGCCGCGCCCGCGGGTCGCCGTTGTGCGCGGGCCGCGCGCGCGACTACCTTCGTGTCCGGCGCTCCGCCCCACCGGAGCCGCCTTCCGACGGTAGGGAGCCCCCGCATGCGCATCGACCTGTCCGGCAGGACCGCCCTGGTCACCGGTTCCACCCAGGGCATCGGCCTCGCCATCGCGCTGGGCCTGGCCCGCGCCGGCGCCCGGGTCGCCGTCAACGGCCGGACCGGGGAATCCGTCGGCCGGGCGCTGGAGGGCCTGGGCCGGGAGCTCCCCGGGGCCGAGCTGGTCGCCGCCCCGGGGGACATCGCCACCGACGAGGGCGCGCGCCGCGTCCTCGACGCGGCGGGGCACGCGGACATCCTCGTCAACAACCTCGGCATCTTCGGCGCCCGGCCCGCGCTGGAGGTGGACGACGACGAGTGGCGGCACTACTTCGAGGTCAACGTCCTCACGGCGGTGCGCATGACGCGCGGGCTCCTGCCGGGCATGAAGGAGCGCGCCTGGGGCCGGGTGCTGAACATCGCCAGCGACTCGGCGGTGGTCGTCCCCGCCGAGATGATCCACTACGGCGTGACCAAGACCGCCCTGCTCTCGGTGTCCCGGGGCTTCGCCAAGGAGGCCGCGGGCACGGGGGTCACGGTCAACTCCGTGATCGCGGGCCCCACGCACACGGGCGGCGTGGAGGAGTTCGTCTACCAGCTGGTCGACAGGGACCTGCCGTGGGAGGAGGCCCAGCGCGTCTTCATGCGGGAGCACCGGCCGCAGTCCCTCCTCCAGAGGCTGATCGAACCGGAGGAGATCGCGAACATGGTCGTCTACCTCAGCTCGCCCCTGGCCTCGGCCACGACGGGCGGCGCCCTGCGCGTCGACGGAGGGTACGTCGACTCGATCCTGCCCTGAGGCCCGCCGCCCGGGCGGCGGAGGGCGTTCGCGACCCGGGGGCCGCGGGTCCGGTCCCGGCGCACGGGAGGCCCGTCCGCGGGCGTCAGCGCCCCGAGCTGCCGGGGCTGGCGTGCCACAGGCGGCGCCGCGCCGCCCCCGGGAGCGGGCCGGCGGCGGACCGCCCCGGCGGCGGCCCCGGAGGGACCGCGGACGGGTCCGCGCGCAGCGCCTCCGCCAGCGCGTCGGCGCCCCGCTCCTTCCAGACGCGGTGCAGTTCGGCCAGGTCGTGGGCGTGGGAGGCGGTCAGCGTCGCCAGCCCCGTCCCGGACCGGCGCACCCTGCCGCGCACGGCCAGCAGCAGGGAGGAGAACACCGTGGCCGCGCACCGGTGCTGCACCGACGAGAAGAAGGTCAGGTCGGCCAGCCCCGTCGCGTCGTCCACGGTCGCGAAGACGATCCGCTGCCCGGACCGCACCGCCGGGGTCTGGGTGGCCACCTTCACCCCCGCCACCAGCACCTCCTCGCCCGCGGGCACCAGGTGCAGGTCCTGGGCGCGCACCAGGCGGTGGCGGACCGCCAGGAAGGCGAGGAAGTCGGCGTAGCCGTCGAGCAGGTGCCGCTCCACCTCGTAGCCCAGCACCTCCAGCTCGGCCGAGACCCGTTCGTCCGCGGTGGTCGCCGGGAGGGACCCCCGAGCCGGCGCCGTGCCCTCCAGCGGCAGCGGGAGCTGCCCCCGGTCGGTCCGCGTCCTGCGGGACCTCTCCAGGGCGGACACCTGGAGGAGCAGGTCGCGGCGGTCGGGAGGCCCGTCCCCCCGCTGTCCCGCGCCCTCCCCGGGCGGTTCCGCGCCCGTGCCGCCCGCCCGCGGCCCCGGGACGGCGTCCGGCCCCCCGCCCACCCCCGACAGGGCGTCGAAGGCGCCCACCCGCACCAGGCTGTCCAGCGCCTCGCGGGACAGGTGCGCCCGCTCCGCGGCGTCCGGCAGCGACAGGAACGGCCGCTCCGCCAGGATCCGGTCGACCTCCGCCCCGGTGACGCCCCGGACGTCGGCCAGGGACGCGCGCACGCCCCACCGCCCGTCCGGCGCCCGCTCGGCCCGCCACGGGCGCTCGGACCGGTTGACGTCCACGCCCAGGACGGGGACCCCGAAGCGGCGGGCGTCGGCGACCAGGACGCGGCGCGGGTACATGCCGGGGTCGTGGGTGAGGATCCCCGCGTAGAAGGCGGCCGGGTGGTGCCGCTTGAGCCACGCCGACTGGTAGGTGGGCAGCGCGAAGGCGGCGGCGTGCGCCTTGCAGAACCCGAAGGAGCCGAACGAGGCCACGACCTCCCAGGCGCGTTCCACGGTCTCCTCGTCGTGCCCGCAGTCGTAGGCCATGGAGGTGAACTCCTCCCGCACGTCGGCGCGCCCCTGCTCCGTGTCGAGCCTCCGGCGCATCGCCTCGGCCCGGTCCGGCCCGCAGGTGGTCATGGCGTGCAGGAGGGCGATGATCTGCTCGTGCCAGATCACCACCCCGCCGGTCTCGGCGAGCACGCCGTCCAGGAGCGGGGTGAGCGACCGCGCCGGGGGCGCGCCGTCGCGGGCCGACAGGTAGGGGGTGACCATGTCGCTCTTGACCGGCCCGGGGCGGAACAGGGAGATGTCGGCGATCAGGTCGGCCATGTCCGCGGGGCGCAGGCGGCTGAGGAGCTCGCGCTGGCCGGGCGACTCGATCTGGAAGCAGCCCAGGGTGAGCGACGCCCCGATCATCGCGTAGGTCGCCTCGTCCCGGGGCAGGGCCTCCAGGTCCGGCGCCCGGCCGGTGGTGCGCTCCACCTCGGACCGCGCGTGGGCCAGCGCCGACTGCATGCGCACCCCGATGACGTCCAGTTTGACGAGCCCCATCCGCTCCACGCCGTTCTTGTCCAGCTGGACCACGGGGTAGCCGGCCGGGGAGGGCTCGACCGGGACGCGGTCGCGCAGGGAGTCGTCGGAGACGACCAGGCCGCACGGGTGCATGGCCGTGTGCCGGGGCAGGCCGTCCAGCCTCTCCGCCAGCCGGAACAGGTTCTGGGTGGCGGGGTCGTCGAGGCCCGCGCCGTCGTAGCGCCGCAGCTCGGGCAGCTCCCGGGCGGCCTCGCGGATGCCGCTCGCCCTCAGGTGGGGGAAGGCCTTGGCGAGCCGGTCGACCTCCAGCGGGGGCAGGCGCAGGGCCGCCCCCACCTCCCGCAGGGCGCTGCGGGCCCGGTAGGTCTCCGTCATCGACACGCACGCCGTCCCGCCCGGGTGGGCGCCGAACACCGCGTCGTAGGCCTCCAGCCTGCGGGCGGACTCCACGTCCAGGTCGATGTCCGGCAGACCCGGGCGGCCGTGGCCCAGGAACCGCTCCATCAGCAGCCCGTGGTCCAGCGGGTTGACGGCGGAGACGCCCAGCAGGTGGTTGACCAGGCTGCCGGTGCCCGAACCTCGGATGGAGCAGCGGATGCCCTTGTCGCGGATGCGGGCGGCGGCGTCGGCGACGGTCAGGAAGTAGGCGGGCAGGCGCTTGTTCTCGATGACCTCCATCTCCTGGGACAGCCGGTGCAGGGCGCGGGGGTCGCGCCCCAGTCCGAGCCGGACCAGGCCGTCCTCGCAGGCCCGCAGGAGCCGGTCGGACGCGTGGGGGACGGAGGGCAGGTGGAGGCCGCCCATGCCGAGGTCGGCGGCGGGGTCCAGGACGCAGGACGAGGCCAGGGCGGCGGTGTGGGCGATCAGGCGCCGGGCGCGGGCGGTGTCCCCGCCGCACAGCCGGTCGGCGACGGCGAGCATCTCCGCGCCGTTCTTGAGGTAGGCCCGGTCCGTGGCGGGGCCCGGCCGGGAGCCGCCGGGGGCCCACCGCCGGGCCTGGTCCAGGACGTGCGCCACCTCGGCGTCCTCCGCCACGGGGTAGCGGACGGCGTTGGTGAGCACGGCGAGGGTGCGGGTCTCGGCGGCCAGGGCCAGCAGGGCGCGGGCGGTGCGCCGCTGTCCGGGCAGGCCGTGGTCGGCCACGGCGATCGCGACCTCGGCCGCGTCCTTCCAGCGGGCGAGCAGCCGCCGGGCGTGGGAGGGGCGTTCCCGGGCGACGGCCTCGCCGACGTCGGAGTCCGGGCCCAGGAGCACGACCACGCCCGAGGAGTCGCCGGCCACGGCCGCGTGGGGGAGGGCCGGGGCCCCCGGGGCCCGCGGCGGGTTGGAGGGGCCGGGCCCTCGCTCCGGCCGGGGCCCGTGTCCCGCCCCGGGGGCGGAGCGCGTGTGGGCGTGGGCGCGGGTGACGAGGCGGCACAGGGTCGCCCAGCCGGTGCGGCCCCGGGCCAGGAGGGTGACCCGGCCGCCGTCGGGGGAGTCCAGCGCGAGGTCGCAGCCCAGCACGGGGCGGATGCCCGCCCGGCGGCAGGCGTCGACGTGCCGGACCATGCCGTACACGCCGTCGCGGTCGGTGAGGGCGAGGACGTCCTGGCCCAGGTCGGCGGCGCGGGCGGCCAGGCGCTCGGGAGGACAGGTGCCGTGGTGGGCCGAGAACGAGGAGGCGACCCCCAGGTGGGCGAAGTCCGTGTGCTCGCTGCCGTGCCGCATGCGCGGTCCCTTCCCGTGTGCCGGGCCTCGGCCCATGCCTGGTGCCGGTGGGGAAGAAGCGACACAATCGAACCTATGTACGAATTCTAGACCATGAGGGGCGCGGCGGCATCCCGGGGCGGCGCGCGCACGGCGGGGCCGCGGGTCAGCCGCTCACGCGCCGCTCGCGCGGGACCCCCTGGTAGGACTGCCCGGCCATCTGCGTCACCCGCGTGGCCGGGACCTCGGCCACCTCCCAGCGCCACTGGTAGGGCTCCTCGCGGTACTGCTCCACCCAGGTGATCCGCGCCCGGAGCCCGGCGCGCGTCTCGACCCACGCCAAGAGGTAGGCGTACCCGCCCGCCTCGCGGGCGCGGACGAGGGGCGGCACACGGGTCAGCGGACTCGGCATGTGCCCATTGTCGCAGGTGGGGTGGTGAGTGGCCGGGGTCTTCACGCCACATCCTCCGACACCGGGCTCCCCGGGGGCGGTGCGCCGGCCCCCGGGGTGTCGGGTGCGGGCCCGCGTCCGTCGGGCGGCGGAGCCGGCGCCTTGGGCGGGGTGCTCCGGCAGGGGCCGGTCCGTGGCGGCCGGAGGCGGCGGCCCCGCCGGTGCGGGCCGGGCGCGTGCGAAACCACTGTGACGTAAGGGATGTAGGGGGACGAACGGGCCGTAGGATCAAGGCCCCGATACAGCGACAGCAGTGAGGCGGGCGATCCATGAACGGTCAGGAACCGGCGATCGACACCACGGTTCCGCACTCGGCGCGGGTGTGGAACTACTGGTTGGGCGGCAAGGACAACTACCCCGTCGACCGCGAGGCGGGGGACCAGTTCCTGGAGGCCTTCCCGGGCATCGCGCAGATGGCGCGGGCCTCGCGGGCCTTCCAGGAGCGCGCCGTCCGCCACCTTGCGGGCGAGGTCGGCATCCGGCAGTTCCTGGACGTGGGCACGGGCCTGCCCACCGCGAACAACACCCACGAGGTGGCCCAGTCGGTGGCTCCCGAGTCGCGGGTCGTCTACGTGGACAACGACCCGCTCGTCCTCACCCACGCGCGGGCGCTGCTCACGAGCACCCCCGAGGGGCGCACCCAGTACGTCCACGCCGACCTGTACGAGCCCGAGGCGATCCTGGAGAAGGCGGGCGAGCTGCTGGACCTGGACCGACCCGTCTCCCTGATGCTCATGGGCGTCCTCGGCCACGTCCGGGACTACGAGGAGGCCGTCTCCATCGTGCGGCGGCTGCTGGCCGGACTCCCCCCGGGCAGCCACCTCACGGTGAGCGAGGGCAGCAACGTGCACAGCAGGGAGAACGTCGCGGCCCAGGACGAGTACAACGAGAGCGGCGCCGTGCCCTACATCCCCCGCAGCCCCGTGCAGATCGGCGGCTACCTGGCCGGGCTCGAACTGCTGGAGCCGGGCCTGGTCCCGGTCACCCGCTGGCGCCCCCCGGTCGCGGGCGCCAGGCAGCCCGCCGAGGTGGACCAGTACGGCGGTGTCGGCAGGAAGGCCTGACGGCGCGCCGGGGGCCGCAGTCCCGCGGCCCCCGGGCGGGCCCTCCCGGGGGCCGGGCTACCGGCGGGCCGGGAGGGACCCCTCCAGCTCCTGGACGAGCCGGTCCAGGGCGACCGCGGCCCGGGGCAGGGGGGTGTCGGCCCTGGTCAGCATCACGACCCGCAGGAACTCGCCGACCGGGCGCACGAGCAGCGATCCGCCTCCCCGGAGGCGGATCACCACGTGGTCGACCGCGCCGTACCGCGTCAGCGAGCCGATGCGCCCCGCACCGCTGAAGAGGAAGCTGCCCAGGGCCGAGAGCTGGTCCGCCCCGCGGCGGTCGGCGCCCCGGGCCAGGGTGTGGACCATGCCTCCCTCCGTGCAGAGCACCACGTTCTCGACCCCGGGGACCTCCGCGAGGAGGGCGCTCAACGCCGGGCTGGTACTGGGAGGGCCGGTCTTGTTCATCGCGAACCTTCTGGCAGTCGGGTGGAGGCGGGACCGAGCGCATCGCGGGGGATTCGAACGCAGAACGGATATAACGCTCGGAAACGGCGAAGATACACTGTGCTGCAACTCGTTCAAAATTCAACTTCCCCGGCGGTAAAGCCCCCCTCGCGCGCCGCCGCCGGACCGGGGCGGTCGGCGCCGCGTCCCTCCGGCGGAGCACCGGGTGCAGGTCCAGGTCACAGGCGCGGGACGCGCCTTCGCCGGGGCGCCCCGGCGGGCCGCGGGCGCACCCCGGGGCCGGCTCCTCCCGGAGCCGTCCGAACACGAGTGCGGAAGATCACGACGGCGGCCGGTGCGGAACACTGGACGCGCGGGCGGGAGGCCCACCACACTCCGCCCGGGGAGACTCCCCGGCACCACACCACGACGCGGCGGACACCCCCGCCAGACGAGAACGGACGATCCATGCCCGCACCACGACGGATCCGGGGAACGGCCCCCGGCGGACTCCTCGCGGCCCTCCTCGCCGTGACCACCGCCTCGGCCTGCGCCGGACCGGGTGAGACCGAGGCCGAGGCCGTCGGGGCCCACGCCGCCGACGAGAGCTCGACCGGGACCGCCGAGGGTTTCCCCGAGGGCACCTTCGACTACCAGCTCGGCGCCTCCTACGAGCCCCCCGCCGGGGTGGGAACGGTGGTCCGCGACTCCACGGCCGAACCCGCGCCGGACATGTACTCGATCTGCTACGTCAACGGGTTCCAGACCCAGCCGGGCGACCTGGAGTGGTGGCTCCTCGAACACCCCGACCTCATCCTGCGCGACGCCTCCGGCGAACCGGTCGTGGACCCGGGGTGGCCGGCCGAGCGGATCCTGGACACCTCCGACGAGGACAAGAGGGCCGACATCGCCGAGATCCTCGCCGAGACCATCGCCACCTGCGCCGAGAAGGGCTTCGACGCGGTCGAGTTCGACAACCTCGACTCCGACCTGCGCTCGCAGGGCCTGCTGACCCAGGACCACAACCTGGCCCTGGCCACCGAGCTGGTCGCCCTGGCCAACGGGCACGGTATGGCCGCCGGGCAGAAGAACGCGGCCGAGGTGACCGAGCGGGGCAGGGACGAGGTCGGCTTCGAGTTCGCCGTGGCCGAGGACTGCGCCGTCTGGAGCGAGTGCTCGGCCTACACCGGGGTCTACGGGGACGACGTGATCGCGGTGGAGTACCCCGACGCCCTGGAGGAGGCGGGGATGACCTTCGCCGAGGCCTGTGACGCCGAGGGCGCGCCCTCCCGGATGATCCTGCGCGACCTGGACCTGGTCGGGCCGGAGCACGGGGACTACCTCTACGAGGCCTGCTGACCCGGGCGGTCCGGCCCCGCAGGCACGCGCGGTGACCCTGCGGCCCGTCCTCGCCGGCGGGCCGAGGTCACCGGTGGCGCGGAAGGGCCCCGCCCGGCGCGAACCGGGTGTCCGTGCCCGGTGAGAACAGCACACTCGGTACTCCCGGGGGCCGGGTGATCCCCGCCCGCTCCAGGAGCGTCTCGTCCCAGCCGAGGGGGCTCGCCCGGTACAGCCGCCAGTCCGGATGGGCGGCGGCCACCCACCGGGTGCGGCCCGCGTGGTGCGTGTGCAGCCCCCACCGGTCGGTCACGAACCGCTCGAAGGGGGACGGGTCGTCGACCGGGTCGCCCACCCGCAGGCGGAAGCGGCCCCGGGCCGGGCCCGGGGACCGGGGCAGGCGCCGCCGGGTCGCGTACGCCGCCCCGTCGCCGTCGGCGCCGACGCTGACGTCCGACCACATGTACGGGAGCCCCGCCGCCGCCCGCCCCGCGAGGACGGTGTGCGCGGAGGAGGCCTCCAGCGACAGGAAGACCACCCCCCGGCGCCCGAGGCCGTCCACGGAGTACAGCCGGACGTTGACCTCGCCGTAGCCGCCGCCGGGCACCCCTCCCGGCAGGCGGGTGCGCGCCACACGGAAGGCGACGACGCCGACGTAGGTGACGCCGTCCAGGACGTCCGGCCGGGTGCCCGGGGGCAGGAGCGGGGCCGCCTCCTCCGGGGGGAGCGGCCAGTGCCAGAAGGCGACGTCCCGCCACTCCTGGAGCATCAGGGCGGGCCGGGGGAGCGGCGGGGCGGTGGGCGGGGGGAGCCGCGAGGCGTCGGGTGCGGAAGCCATGAGGGCATGCTCCCAGCCCGTGCCGCCGTCCGTGGGCGCGGCCCGCCTCAGCCGCCGAAGTCCCCGCTGTCGAACGCCCCCTCGTCGGCGTCGCCCTCCTCCCCGTAGGAGCTCAGGAAGAGGAGGTCCGGGAAGCCGTCGCCGTTGACGTCGTCCGCGGCATCGCCTCCCCGTCCCTCGGGGACGGGGAGGCGTCGGGGGCCGACTCCTCGGCGGGCCCGGCGGGGGCGGCGAGTCGGCCGAAGGGCATCGGGGTCTCCAGGGGGGAGCCGGCACGGGGGCGCCCATCCGGCCTTCGGGACCCCGCCAGGGTAGACCCCCGCCCCGGCGCCACCGCGTGCGCTCCGCCACGGGCCCGGCGCCGAGCGGCGGATAACCCCGTGACGTGCGGGGGCGGTCCCGGTACGGTGCGCGTATGCCCTCTTCTCTCACCGTCCTGGTGCGCCCGTCCACGGGTGCGGACGAGCACCCCGCCCTGGCGGGGATCTGGCGCAGCGCCGTCCTCGCCACGCACGCCTTCCTGACCCGGGAGGACGTCGACCACTACGAGGCGAGGATCCTGGACTCCTACCTGCCCCGCCACGACGTCCAGGTCGCCGTGGACCCCGATGACCGCCCCCTGGGCTTCATCGGCCTCGACGGCCACCACATCGACATGCTGTTCGTCCACGACGATGCCCGGGGCCGCGGCGTGGGCCGTGCCCTGCTGGCCTGGGCGGCGGAGCGGCACCCGGTCCTCACCCTGGACGTCAACGAGCAGAACCCCTCCGCGCGCGGCTTCTACGCCGCTCAGGGGTTCGAGGAGACGGGCCGCTCACCGGTCGACGGCCAGGGCCGCCCGTTCCCGCTGGTCCACATGCGCCGCGCCGCCGCCTGACCGGGCCCCGCCGCCGCGGGAGGAGCGGGCCCCGTGCCGGCCCCGCCCGCGGTGCGCCGTCCGCGCGTCCGGCGCCGCTCCCGGGGCTCAGGCGCGTCCGGCCGCGTACGCGCTCAAGGCGGTGTAGGCCAGCGAGAACAGCGGGGTGGGGACCCCCAGCTCGCGCCCCCGGGCGACCAGGTCCCCGACGATCTGGTCGGCCTCCACCGGGTTGCCCTGCGTCAGGTCCCAGTACATCGAGGTCGTGGTCGTCGCCGTGGTGTCCGCGATGATCGCGTCGGCCCGGTCCCGGGCGTCCCGACCGGGCGGGTACCCGGCGGCCGTGGCCACCGCGATGGCCTCCGCGAACATCCCGGACGTGAACTCCTGGCCGCCGGGCGCGCTGTTGACCGCACCGATCGGCGCGCGCATCAGGCACGTGCACGCGCCCAGGGTCGCCAGGAACACCCACTTGTCCCACAGCTCCTGGAGCGGGGCCCGGGTGAGGGTGGCCGAGTAGGAGCCCGCGTCCAGGGCGGCGTGCACGTCGGCCGGGGCTGCCACGGGACTGCCGGAGAGGGGCCCGTAGATCAGCCGGCCCATCCTGCCGACCTCGACGATCGCGCCGTCCCCGTCCAGCCGGGTCATCACCATGGCCACGCCGCCGTACACCCGGTCGGCCCCGAACCGCTCGACCAGCACGTCGATGTGCCGCATGCCGTTGAGGAACGGCAGGACCACCGTGTCCGGCCCCACCGCCGGCGCCACGTCCTTCAGCGCCGCCTCGAACCCGTACGACTTCACGGCCAGGACGACCAGGTCGTAGCCGGCGCCCAGCCCGTCCGCGGTCACCGCGGACACGGGGACCTCCTCCACGCTGCCGTCCACACCGCGCAGGACCAGCCCCCTGTCCCGGAGGAGTTCGGCGCGTGCGGGCCGCACGAGGAAGTCGACGTCCCGGCCCGCCTGGACCAGCCGCGCGCCGAAGTAGCCGCCGACGGCCCCGGCACCCACGACAAGGATCTTCATGTTTCTCCCACCCGGTGTCTCGTGAACACCGCAAAACGTATGACCACGGGACGCTTGCGGGCAAGGGCGAAGGAGTCGCCCCCCGGTCACGCGGAGTCGCACAGCGGTGCGGGGGCGGGGCGCGTGTCGCGGTCCGTCCCCCGAGAACGCCCCCGAACGGTTGCCGCGGCCCCCGCCACCCTCCAGGATGGGGGCGTGCCAGAGGCCCCGGGGCCTCACCGACCGGACGGAAAACAGGGGCATGAACGGTTCAACGACATCCAGCACCGTCGACGGGGTCCTCCGGCGCAGCGCGGCCCGCGCGCCCGATGCCACCGCGCTGACCTTCGATGACCGCACCTGGACCTACGCCGACCTGGACGCGGCCGTCACACGGGCCGCCGCCCGGCTCCTCGGCCTCGGCGCGGTCAAGGGGGACCGCGTCGCCGCCTACGGGCGCAACTCCGACGCCTACCTGATCGGCTTCCTGGCCTGTGCCCGGTCGGGGCTGGTCCACGTACCGATCAACTACGCGCTCCGGGGGGAGGAGCTCGCCTACCTCCTGGGGCAGTCGGGCAGCACGATCGCCCTGGTCGACCCCGCCCTGCGGTCGGCCGTCGACGACCTGCGCGCGGAGACCGGGGTCGAGCAGGTCCTGGAACTGCGCGACGGGCCGGGCTCCCTGCTCGCCGACTGCCTGGACGGGCCGGTGCCCGAGCTCGACACGGAGGTCGGCGACACCGACCTGGTGCAGCTCCTGTACACCTCCGGCACCACTTCCCGCCCCAAGGGCGCCATGATGACCCACCGGGCGCTGGTCCACGAGTACCTGTCGTGCGTCGCCGGCCTGGACCTGCGGGCCGACGACGCGCCGCTGCACGCGATGCCGCTCTACCACAGCGCCCAGATGCACGTCTTCCTGATGCCGTGGCTGGCGGTGGGCGCTGCCAACACGCTGGTGGAGGCGCCCGACCCGGCGGACCTGCTGCGCAGGATCGAGGAGGGGCGGCACGGGGCGTTCTTCGCGGCGCCGACCCTGTGGGTGGCGATGGCCAACCACCCGGACTTCGGCGGACGGGACCTGTCCAGTCTGCGCAAGGCGTACTACGGGGCGTCGGTCATGCCGGGGCCGGTGCTGGAGAGGCTGCGGGGCGCCCTGCCCGGACTGGGGTTCTACAACTGCTTCGGGCAGAGCGAGATCGGTCCGCTGGCCACGGTGCTGCGCCCGGAGGAGCACACCGGGCGGCCCGCGTCGGCGGGGCGGGCGGTGCTGTTCGTGGAGCTGAGGGTGGTGGACGAGCGGGGCCGGGACGTGGCGCCGGGGGAGCTGGGCGAGGTGGTGTACCGGTCGCCGCAGCTGTGCCAGGGGTACTGGGACAAGCCGGAGGAGACGGCGGAGGCGTTCCGGGACGGGTGGTTCCACTCCGGCGACCTGGTCCGCGCGGACGCCGGTGGCTACATCGAGGTCGTGGACCGGATCAAGGACGTGATCAACACGGGCGGCGTGCTGGTGGCCTCCCGGGAGATCGAGGACGTGCTGTTCGCGCACCCCGGGGTGGCCGAGGCCGCGGTGGTGGGGACGGCCGACGAGAGGTGGATCGAGGCGGTGACGGCCTACGTGGTCCCCGCGCCGGGGGCGGACGCGGACGCGCTGCCGGGGCTGTTGGTGGAGCACGTGCGGGGGCGCCTGGCGCCGTTCAAGGTGCCCAAGGCGGTGCGGCTGGTGGAGGAGCTGCCGCGCAACGCCTCGGGCAAGATCCTCAAGCGCGAGCTCCGCGACCGCCCCGTCTGAGCGCCCTGCCTGCCCGGCGGAAGCGTCTCGATGGTTTCGGGCCGCTCAACGGCGCTGTGGTGTGAAGGGGAGGGACGCGGACGGGCTGTTCGGACTTCACACCACCCGTGCCGCACGGCGTCGCCGGGGCGCGGCGGACGTCCACGGCCATCCGGGTCACTCGTCCGCGCAGATCAGGCGGGTACTTCCTCGGCGCTGGCATGACTCTCATCCTTCTCAAGACATGCCAGGGCCTCCATCACACCCGGCACCCGACATGAGGATGCGCACCGCCTGTTCCTGCACCGCCCGGCGCGCCCGGGAGCGGGTTGTCCGGCTCCTGGACCCACAACCGCCGTTCACCGGTGGCGGCCACCGAGACCCCCAGGAGCTCGCGGTCCACGGATCCGGCCGCCTCCCAGGTACGGCGGGCGTGGTCGATCTCCGCGCACAGGTCGCGGGGGCCGTACCGGTGCGCCTCGAAGTCGGCGTTTCCGGGGACGTATTCCACCAGGGTCCACGACCCGCGCCGGTCGAACAGGTAGACGGTCGCCTCGCCGCTGTCGTCCGCCGTGTGGTAGCGGACCGTGTTCAGGTGCGGCACCAGCGCCCCCACCGTCAAAGCCAGACCGCCGGAGGGGTCGGCGTCGCACACCGGCATCGGGTCGACCGCGGTGCGGTACCCGACCGCGCCGGCGGCCCGCTCGTCGACGAAGTCCCTCCACCGTCCGGAGGGCACCCGCTGATCGCGCAACCACATGAACGGCGCGTCGCCGACCACGCGCCCGTGCGCCACACCCCCCTCCTGCACGATCAGCCGGAGCAGGCCCGTAGTGGCGAAGCCGGTCGCCCACGGGGTGACGATCACCCCGCCGGGTCGGGTCTGGGAGATCCATGCCCCGGGGATGTCGCGTGCGGCTACCGTGGCGAGCACCCGGTCGAACAGGGCACGGTCGGGCGTCCCCTGGGCGCCGTCCCCGACGACCAGCCGCGGTGAGTACCCGGCGGCGGCCAGGCTGGACCTCGCCTGCCGGGCCAGGGCCGGGTCGATCTCGACGGAGGTGACGTGCTCTTGGCCCAGGCGTTCGCACAGCAGCGCGCAGTTGTACCCGGTCGCCGTGCCGATCTCCAGGACGTCCATCCCGTCGGTGACGTCCAGGGCCTGGAGCATGGCCACGACCAGGGAGGGCTGGGACGCCGAGGACGTGGCCCGCTCCCCACGCCCGTCCGGGTGGGCGGGGGCGCCGTCGTCGACCTGGGTGATGACCGAGACGTCGTCGTAGGCCCACCGGGACCAGTCCGGGTGCGAGCGGGGGACGGGGGCGAGCTTGCCGTCCCCGGCATCGACGTCCAGGCCCCAGACGGTGTCGGGCAGGAACGCGTGCCGGGGCACCGACTCCACGGCCCGGCGCCAGGCCGGGTCGGTCAGGACGCCCCGGTCCGCCAACCGGGCGGCCAGGGCGGCCCTGCGTTCACTGTGCGGGGCGATCACTTGCCCTGCTTCTCCCCGCCGCCCCCGTGAGGGCTCGGGTGCTGGGAGTCGTTGTCCTTGGGGTCGCCGCGCTGGTCCTGCGGTGCGTCGGGGTTCGAGTGCTTGCCCATGGCCAGACCTCTCTTGTGCGGTTCGCTGCGAGGCGACTGTAACTGTGCGTGTAAAGCGTGTCATGGCAGTGGCCGGATGTGGACCGGATACGCCAGAGACGATTCATCGGTCCTGGACACGGGCAACAGATTCCGCCCACTCCCACGAGCCCGCGGAACAGAGCCATGCCTCCCCCGCCCTCGCAGTTCGCTCTGACAGAACCATCCGAACCTGCTGGTGTCGGCGTGCTCAGCACAGGTGCGGTCGCACGACGGAGGCGGTCCCGTACGAGCGGGTGCACATGGCCACGGCGGTCAACGCCGAGGCCATCGGGTGGGAGGAGGCGCCCGATGGCTCCGGGTCCTTCCACGGCCACCACCGCTTCGTCAGCGGCGGTCGTGCGGCTGATCATCTCTGGACCGGGGACCGGCCGTGTGCGGGCGCCGCCGGGGGTGGGCCCGGCGG